>NZ_JAYJLP010000003.1:0-178798 GCF_051949055.1 Acinetobacter sp. Brlt_5 | reverse complement strand
GCTGATGCTGATCTGGAGTGGGTATTTATTGATGCTAGCCATGTGAGGGCTCATCAGCATGCTACAGGAATCAAGGATCAGGCTATTTCAAAAAGTATCGGTGGAAACAGTTCTAAAATTTATTTGGCAGTTGATTCTCATGGGAACCCTGTACAGTTTTTGATAGAGGATGGTACGACCCATGATGTAAAAGTGGTACCGAAATTAGTTAACAATATAGACCTGCACGAGACAGAAATTCTCTGTGCCGATAAGGGTTATGACTCTGAATCCTTGAGAGAACAGATAGAAAAAACGGGAACTCAAGCTAATATTCCCAAGAAGTCCAATACACTTTCAAATAATGATCATGTGGATTGGTATTTTTATAAAATCAGGCATTTAATTGAGAATGCCTTTGCTAGATTAAAGCAATTTAGAGGAATTGCCACACGCTATGACAAGCTAAAGCAAAGCTATGAAAATTCTGTTGCCTTAGCTTGTATCTTTATTTGGCTACCATTATGAAATGTCAACAGATCCTAAGCATCATGATCAAATAAATAGAAAGACAAGTATTCGGTCGCAAAAACTGGTCTTTAAATTGTCACTGAATCATCCCAACACTGTCATTTTTTCTTGTTTGAATGGTTTCCCCAATTGCTATTTTTAAACTTTATGAAAAAAAGATCTATTGGCCTTTTTATGGCCGTTGTGTTGGGCTTGAACGGATGTAATGATTCTGATGAAAAGACGCAGGTGACGCCTACACCCTTGATCAATGAGCCAACTTTGGTGGCTTTTGCAAAACTGGATGTGGCCACCTATGCAGAAGGACCAGATTCCGGTGCATATGTGACCGGTGCAAACGGAATTTTGCCGCCATTTTCTGGGCAGCCTGTGCAAGGTTTTTCGGCTGCTTTAAAAAATAATGATGGGACTTATCTGGTGATGTCTGACAATGGTTTTGGCACGCAAGATAACTCGGCTGACTATCTGCTGCGTTTGCATGTGATTCAACCGACCTTTAGAGCAAAAACAGCAGCTAATGCTGAAGTAAAGCATTTAAGTTATGTGCAGCTGCGTGATCCGAATAAACTGATTCCCTTTTCTATCGTCCATCAAGACACGGTCGAACGATTATTAACTGGTGCCGATTTTGATCCGGAATCGATGCAACGCGCACCGAATGGCGAGATCTGGATTGGAGATGAGTTTGGACCCTATTTACTGCATTTTTCTGCCGACGGTATATTGCTGAGTCCACCAATTCCATTACCGAATCCACTGAATCCGGCGCAAGAGCTGCGTTCACCTCAGAATCAGTTCAATAAAGAACAGCTGAATTTTGTTGAACCACTGGTACAGCGTAGCGGTGGTTTTGAAGGCATGGCGATCTCTCAAGATGGAAAATATCTGTATCCGCTGTTGGAAAAGCCATTACTGAACGATAGTTCTAATCGTTTAATCGTGTCTGAATTTGATTTGGCAAAAAAAGCCTATACAGGCAAATATTATTATTTTCCATTGCATACTAGCGCCACCGCGATTGGTGATTTTCAGCTGTATAGCCCGACTGAAGGAATTATTATTGAACGGGATGATAGTGAAAACGATCTGCTGGGCTATAAAAAGCTGATTAAAGTCACGCTCAGCACCGCTGGTCAGAATATGCAGAGAGAAGATCTGGTCAATTTGATGGATATTGCCAATCCGGATTTACTTTATGGCACTGCGCGAGCGGGCGATATTGCGACCGGTGAGCGTTTTGGTTTTCCGTTTCAGACCATTGAAGATATTGTCATTGAAGGCCCAGACCTGATTACTGTACTGAATGATAATAACTTCCCGGGTTCAAGCGGACGAAATGCCAATTTGGCCGATGATAATGAAATTATTCAGATCCGTTTGCCAAAAGCATTGTTCTAAATTTATCAGCAATTACAGAAGGTCACCTCGGGTGGCCTTTCTTTATGAAATTTTTTTTGTATATTTTTTAATAAAAGCATGCTATAAAAATTAAAACAGGCATAAAAATTGCTTATAAAATGCGGTATTAAAAAAGGTGGGTAGTATGAAGTTATCAGTGGGATTAAAAGTTGCCAACTCCCTGTCATTGACACCCCAGTTGCAACAGGCCATTCGTTTACTTCAATTATCAAGTTTAGAACTTGAGCAAGAAATTCAATTACAGCTCGATAGTAATCCATTATTAGAGAAAGTTGAAGAACAGGCCGATGTTGAGAGTCTGTCAGCGGCAGATACAGATCGTGATCAAAAAGATTTAACCAATGAATTAAATGCCGATCATCTGCCAGATGATTTACCGGTCGATACCGACTGGGATGATGTCTATACCCATCAGCCGACTAGTTTAGGTACGCCAGAATATGAAGAGCGTGAAGATAACCGTCAGGGTGTACTGGGTTTAAAAGAGCATATGCTGGAGCAGATTAACCTGCTGCATTTTTCTAAAATTGACCAGCTGATTGCTTACTGCATTATTGATTCTCTGGATGATAAGGGCTTTCTGGAAAGCGATATCAGCGAGATTACTGCTTCGGTCCAGCATCTGCTCGATTCGATGGAGTATGAAGACAGCATCGAAGACGATGAAGTGCTGGTGGTGTTGAAACATATTCAACAGCTGGAGCCGGTGGGGGTTGGCTCGCGTCATCTGGCGGAATGTCTGTTGATCCAGCTGGAAAGTCTGCCGGCGAATACCCCATGCCGTCAGGATGCTATGCAGCTAATGACGCATTATGAGTTATTAATCAGCAATGAAATTCCAAAACTACTCAAGCAGACCGGTTTAAACACCGATCAGCTGAAATGTGCGGTCGAGTTGCTGAAAACCTTGAAACCGCATCCGGGTATGGAGTTTGAAGATAAAGAGTCGGATTATCAGATTCCAGATGTGGTGGTGATGAAGAAAAATGACAGCTGGCAGGTACAGCTGAATCCGGATGTCATGCCAAAGCTCCGGGTTAACTCGTTTTATGCCAATATGATTCGTCGTGCCGATCAGAGTGATGACAATCAGTATTTGCGTAACCAGATGCTGGAAGCCAAAAACTTTATCAAGAGTATTGATGAGCGGCATAAAACCTTACTCAAAGTGGCAACCTGTATTGTTGAGCATCAGCGTACTTTTCTGGAAATTGGCGCAGAAGGCATGAAACCTTTGGTGCTACGCGATATTGCCGAAGAGGTCGAGCTGCATGAATCTACGGTATCCCGCGTGACCACCAATAAATATATGCTGACCTCGCGTGGCCTGTTTGAGTTGAAATATTTCTTTTCAAGTCATGTTGGCACTACATCGGGCGGTGAAGCATCGTCAACTGCGATTCGTGCCAAGATCAAAAAACTGATTGCTGAAGAGAACTTACGTAAGCCTTTGTCTGATAACGCAATTGCCAATATTTTAAAAGAAGAGGGAATTGATGTGGCGCGACGTACGGTTGCAAAATATCGCGAATCTTTACATATTCCATCTTCTTCTGAAAGAAAAGTCTTGATCTAGTTTTGAAAATCTGCCTATTCTAGAGATTCATTATGACAACATAATGAATCTTTTTTTCTATGAGGATGAGTCAAAATGATTGCATGAAGGTATCACTGAGCAGCAGTTCTGGTCCTGTACGTGAATCATTTTGATGATGACTCGTCTAATCCTAACGAAGGTGAGGGATAGAATTATGCAAATAACAATTCGTGGCCATCATTTATCAATTACACCTGCAATTGAAGAAAATATAAAAGCAAAGTTCGCGCAAATGACCAAACATCTGGATCAGGTCAATAGTATGCAGGTGAAGCTCAGTAAAGATCATCAGATCGATAAGCATTCTAAAAAAGGCAGTGCCAACCATATCGCAGAAGCGATTATCCGTTTACCTGGAACGGAGCTGTTTGCCCAGGCCTGTGCTGATGATATGTATACATCGATTAAGAAAATGTCAGAAAAATTAAAACGCCAATTAGACAAGCATCGCAAAATGCAGCTGGTTTATCAGCCTGTCGCGATTTAGCTGAAACAATCGGCAAAAAGAGGTTTTTAAAAAACCTCTTTTTTTATATATATAATGTATGTGACTAATGAATTATTTTTTTCATTTATAGTAAAATGACCGGTTTTACACCGTTGGTCCTATAAGAGGTCTTGTGATGAATAATGAACAGCTCGCTGAAATTTTAAAAGCTGCTTTTCCAGAGGCAGATGTAGTCGTTAGTGGGCAGGGTGGTAAATTTGATCTTCGTATTGTCGATGATCAGTTTGAAGGCAAACGTCTTGTTGCACGCCAACAGGCAGTGTATGCGCCGATTAATGCCTTGATCGCCAGCGGTGAAGTTCATGCGGTAACAATTAAAGCAATGACCAAAGAAGAATGGCGTAAAGCAAGCTTATTCGGAGCTTAATAAATTAATGGATAAATTTTTAATTCAGGGCGGTATTAAGCTCGAAGGTGAAGTGCGCATTTCTGGTGCAAAGAATGCAGCATTGCCATTACTGGCTGCCATGATTCTGGCCGACTCACCTATTACCCTGACCAATGTGCCTAATCTGAAAGATGTAAACACACTGGTTAAACTCATTGCGGGCCTCGGTATCACCATGTCTTATGAAGGCGATACTGTGGTGGCCGATACCTCAACCCTGAACAACCAGTTTGCACCGTATGAGCTCGTTAAAACCATGCGTGCGTCTATTTTGGTGCTTGGACCGCTATTGGCGCGCTATGGCAGTGCACAAGTATCACTCCCGGGCGGTTGTGCGATTGGTTCGCGTCCGGTCGATCAGCATTTAAAAGCTTTAGAAGCTTTAGGTGCAGAAATCCAGGTCGAAAATGGCTATGTACATGCCAAAGTCGATGGCCGCTTAAAAGGCGGCGAAGTGGTTTTTGATATGGTAACCGTAGGCGGCACTGAAAATATCTTGATGGCTGCCGTGCTGGCGGATGGTGTCACCACCATCCGGAATGCTGCGCGTGAACCGGAAATCACCGATCTGGCACAAATGCTGATTAAGATGGGTGCCAAAATCGAAGGCCTGGATACCGATACTTTGGTGGTAACTGGTGTAGAAAGTCTGCACGGCTGTGAATATGCGGTAGTGGCGGACCGGATTGAAACCGGTTCCTATCTGGCGGCGGCAGCCATTACTGGTGGCAAGATTAAAACCACGCATACCGATCCGGCCCTGCTGGAATCGGTGCTAGACAAATTTGAAGAGATGGGCGCAGAAGTCACCCGTGGGGATGACTGGATTGAACTGGATATGATGGGTAAACGTCCGAAAGCGGTGAGCTTCCGTACCTTGCCACATCCAGATTTCCCGACCGATATGCAGGCCCAGTTGATGGCAGTGAATGCCGTTGGTCGTGGTTTTGCCACCATCTCTGAAACGATTTTTGAAAACCGTTTTATGCATGTTCCTGAATTGGCACGTATGGGCGCCAATATTCAGGTTGAAGGCAATGATGCTGTGGTAACCGGTGTAGAAAAATTATCTGCAGCACCTGTCATGGCTACAGATTTACGTGCTTCGTTCTCTTTAGTGTTAGCAGCTCTGGCGGCTGAAGGGGAAACACTGATTGACCGTATTTATCATATTGATCGCGGTTATGAAAATGTCGAAGCGAAGTTACAAGGTTTAGGTGCCCAAATTAAGCGAGTAAGTTAATGAGCGATATGAGAAACGATGATCCAAACTTTGACGTAATGGGCAATTTTGATCATGGTTTAACTTTAGCATTAAGTAAGGGACGTATTTTAAAAGAGACACTGCCGCTGCTGGAAACAGCGGGCATTAACTTGCTGGAAGATCCTGAAAAATCCCGTAAGTTAATTTTTCCAACCACCCATAAACAGGTGCGTATTCTGATTTTACGTGCTTCTGATGTGCCGACCTATGTGGAAAATGGCGCAGCAGATTTAGGTGTGGCAGGTAAAGATGTCTTGATGGAACATGGCGCACAAAATGTCTATGAACCATTAGATTTAAAAATTGCCAACTGTAAACTGATGACAGCGGGTAAAGTCGGTATGGTTCGTCCAAAAGGCCGCTTAAAAATTGCGACCAAATATGTGAACCTGACCCGTCAATACTATGCCAGCCTAGGTGAACAGGTTGATGTGATCAAGCTTTACGGTTCGATGGAACTGGCACCGCTGGTCGGCCTGGGTGATTACATTGTTGATGTGGTCGATACCGGAAATACGTTACGTGCCAATGGTTTAGAACCACTGGAAGAAATCTGTAAAGTATCTTCCCGTTTAATCGTCAACAAAGCCAGTTTTAAACGTAAACAGGCGTTGTTAAATCCGATTATTGCCCAGCTAGAACAGGCTGTGGCTGATCGTGAACAGGCCAAACAGGCGTAAGTTGTTCAAATAAAAGACCGCTCTTGAGAGCGGTTTTTTATGGCGGTCTATGAGAACAGTCCTGTTAATACTTTTCTTCAATTTGAGCAAAAGTAATTTTCCATAAAAGTCCGTGGCCCAATGCGCGATTGATACCCACAAAAGCCTTGAAAACAGGTAAACTAATCTTTTCCATATCAACCTTGTGGGTAAATTGATGCGACGTTTATCGACTCAAGATCAGAACTTCAAGCAGGTGTTTGCTGACTTGTTGGCTTTTGAAACAGTGAGTGATCCAGAACTGTTAAAAACCGTAGACCAAATCATTGCTGATGTCCGTCAGCATGGTGATGCTCATGTTCTTAAATTAACTCAGCAGTTCGATCGACATCCCGCGCATCAATTTTCAGATCTAGAACTGACCCAGGACCAGCTTAAAGCCGCTTTTGATGGATTGAATCGTGAGGTGCGTGATGCACTGGAGCTGGCTGCAGCACGTATCCGTGAATTCCACCAGGCGCAAAAGCAAGATGGCTGGACCTATGTCGATGCCTTGGGAAATACCTTGGGTCAGAAAGTCACGCCACTGGACCGCGTGGGCATTTACGTGCCGGGTGGTCTGGCATCTTATCCATCTTCAGTACTCATGAATGCAGTGCCCGCGCATGTCGCGGGTGTGCCTGAAATTATCATGGTGGTTCCGGCGCCGAATGGTGAGTTGAATCCACTGGTTCTGGCGGCGGCCTATTTAGCGGGCGTGACACGTCTGTTTACCATTGGTGGTGCACAAGCGGTCGCGGCGCTGGCCTATGGTACAGAAACCATTCCATCGGTCGACAAAATTACCGGTCCAGGTAACCGTTTTGTCGCAGCAGCAAAACGTGCGGTATTTGGTCAAGTCGGTATTGATATGATCGCCGGACCTTCGGAAATTTTAGTTTATGCCGAAGGCGAGAATAATGCAGAGTGGTTGGCGATGGATTTATTGTCACAAGCCGAGCACGATACCGTCGCACAAGCAGCATTCATTACACCGGATGAGGAATTATTGAATGCAGTTGATGGCTGGATTGAAAAGCACCTAGAAGCATTGCCAAAAGCTGAGATCGCCCGTACCTCGATTGAAAACCGTGGTGCATTGGTATTGGTGAAGGATCGTCAGGAAGCGATTGAGTTAATTAATCAGGTGGCACCTGAACACCTGGAATTATGCATGGATGATCCGCAAGTGATGGCAGAAGATATTCGTCATGCCGGGGCAATCTTTATGGGACGTTATACCCCTGAAGCGATTGGGGATTACTGTGCTGGTCCAAACCACGTGCTGCCAACCTCAGGTACTGCGCGTTTCTCCTCACCGCTGGGTGTGTATGATTTCCAGAAACGTTCTAGCCTGATCATGTGTTCGCAAGAAGGGGTGAAAACTCTGGCCAAAACTGCGGATGTATTGGCGCAGCAAGAGAACCTGAATGCACATGCGAGATCAGCACGTTATCGTTATCAGTAATTAATGTGACTCTTTCCCATATAATTTTAAGCCCCTTCTCTTGCGCCATATATGGCTCAGGGAGAAGGTTGGGATGAGGGGATAAAGAAAATAAAACCTCTCCTTGTGCAGCAGTGCTGCTCATCTCCTAAAAGGAGAGGGAACTTTGAGAATTTAAAAATGAATTTCACAGCAGAACAAATGCGTTTCTGGAGTCCGGCAGTACGTGAATTAGAACCATACGTACCGGGCGAACAACCGAAAATCCAGAACTTACTTAAACTGAATACCAATGAAAACCCGTATCCGCCATCGCCAAAAGTGGTGGAAGCGGTGCAGAAGGTACTGGCAAACTCTGCGGATGCGTTGCGTTTATATCCAGACCCGGATGCCTCCGAGTTAAAACAGGCCATTGCCAAACAGCAGCAGGTGCCGGTTGAGCAGGTTTTTGTCGGCAATGGTTCTGATGAAGTGCTGGCACATATCTTTAAAGCCTTCTTTGTTCAGGATCTGCCGCTGTTGTATCCGGATATTACCTATAGTTTCTACCCGGTCTATAGCCAGTTTTTTGGGGTTAATACCCAGGTCATCCCTCTAAGTGACAATTTTGAAATTGTGGTGGATGATTATAAGCAGCCAAATGGCGGCATTATTATTACCAATCCGAATGCACCAACCAGTATTGATATGGGCCTGGCTGCCATTGAGGAAGTGCTTCAAGCCAATCCAAACTCAGTTGTGGTGATTGATGAGGCCTATGTAGACTTTGGTGCCGAATCTGCGGTCAGCCTGGTGGAAAAATACGAGAATTTAGTGGTATGTCAAACCACATCTAAATCGCGTTCTTTGGCTGGTTTACGGGTCGGTTTTGCGATTGCCCAGCCACATTTAATTGCTGCGCTGGAAGCGGTGAAAAACAGCTTTAACTCTTATCCAATGGATCGTTTCGCGATTGCAGCAGCTGTCGCATCGTTTGAAGATCAGGAATACTTTGAAGCGCAGAACCAGAAAGTGATTGCGAGTCGCGAAACACTGGTAGCTCAGCTGGCTGAGCTGGGTTTTAAGGTATTGCCATCGAGTGCCAACTTTATTTTTGCTTCACTGCCAAGTAAAGACGCGGGTGAATTGGCAGCTGAATTGCGTGAACGTGGCATCATTGTGCGTTATTTTAACAAGCCACGGATTAACCAATTCCTTCGGATCACCATCGGTACCGATGAACAAAACCAGCGTTTAGTGGATACTTTGAAAAACGAGATTTTGGCTTAAGTGAATCCACCCTAACCCTCCTTTGATAAAGGAGGGAACTCTTCCCTCTAGAAAAGGTGAGAAACAATGGTTCTCAAGGGGAGGGATTCATAAAAAAGCGACTCAATTGAGTCGCTTTTTTATTTATTCAGGTGTGTACCAGGTATTGAGTAAATCCAGCATCGCCGAAACCTTATCAAAACATTCCTGATATTCTGCATCACAATCAGAGGCAATGGTAATACCACCACCGGCCCATAACGAAACTTCGTGTTGATATTTTTGAATCGAGCGAATCAGAATATTCCAGGAACCGGTACCATCAAAATTAAAATAACCCATTGATCCGCAATAGGTCCCGCGTGGTGCACCTTCCAGCTCTTCAATAATCTGCATGGCACGAATTTTAGGGGCGCCAGTAATCGAGCCGCCCGGAAGTGCAGACAGCAATACATCTAGTGGATTGATCTCTGCTTTTAACGTCGCGGTGATTTCACTCACCATATGATGTACTTGTTTAAATGATTCAATATTGAATAACTTCGGCGTTTTTACTGAACCGGTTTCGGCATAGACACTCAGATCATTACGCAGTAAATCGACGATCATCACATTTTCAGCTTGATCTTTTTCAGAATTTTTTAAGGTCTGTTTAGATTGTTCATCTAATCGTGGATCTGTATAGCGTGGCATGGTGCCTTTAATCGGTTTGGTGAGGAGTTGCCGATGAGGCAGAAAATCAATAAATAATTCAGGTGAACAGCTAAGTAATTCAAAGTCATTTATTTTTAAATAACCAGCATAAGGAGCATGGGTTAGCGCCCAAAAATCTGCAGCGGTATTTAATAATAATCCTTCCGCAGAACCTTTAAATTCCTGGGTTAAATTAATCTGATAACAATCACCTGCAACAATATAATCCTGGACTTGATTAAAGGCCTGTTGATATTCAGTTTTATTCCAGCGTGCGGTACAGGCCTGAGTTAATTTAAATGAATTCTCCTGTTTTTGAGCCAACAAATTTTGAATATAAGTCAATAAAAATTCGGCTTGCTGCTCATCGCTGGTGAAATACCAGTGCCCATTTTCCAGAGTTAGAAAACTGTGAAATTGTCCTAGAAATAAACACGGTTGAGCTTTGCTTTGAGTATGAATGTGCTGTTGGGCGGCATAATCGTAGCTGATAAAACCGATCAGCCCACCTTTAAAATAACTGTCGCCAATACAACCAGTTGGCTGCAAAAAGTCATCTAAAGAAGGCGCTGCTGTTTCTTCAAGATAATGATTAAAACTGTGTTGCTTAAAATACTGCCATTTATTTTGTTGAATAAGGTAGTAATGTTTTGCCGATAAGCCAATAATCGGTTGGCCATTATTTTCTAAATAAACAAGATGTGAGAGTGAACCCAGCGCCTTTAAAATTTCTGCTGGGGTATAGGAGGATTCACAAAGTACTTGTTTGTAGAAAGATGAGGTGGCCATAAATTTGGAGAAAATCAACAATAAATATCTATTTTACCTGATTCTGCGCCAAGAAAATGCTTATGACCGTTTATCGGCAAGCTGAAAAATATGATCAATAGCAGTTGAACAAAAATTGACAGGGGGATAACTTTGTTAGTGCTATCCAGCCGCTCAAGGAAATACGTAGCAGGTTGCTAAAAACAAATAATCAACCCGCTGCACAAGAGTGGTAACAATCAAAAAAATAATACTCTTGGGAGAGTAAATATGAAAACATTTACTAAACTAGCTTTAGTATCTTCAATGGCATTAAGTGCAAATGCATTTGCAATGCAGGCAATGGATGATTCAGCACTTAGCGCAACCACAGGTCAAGATGGTTTATCGATTGGTATCGGTATTTCAAAAATTGAAATTGAAAAGCTCTTTATCCATGATAATGATGGTTTAAATGGTACCATTGATAATGCTGGTGCGATTGTTATTCAAGGGAATGGCATTGCTGGTGATGCGAATGAAAACTTTGGTATCGTCGTTGGTGCTAACTATGATGATGCAGGTGCTTATCTACTTGAATCTCGTAACTTGGCAGATTTAAAAATTGACTCTGATGCCGGTGCAGGTAGTGGTAACACAGCCTTTATTAACATCGCAGCTGATGTGTCTGGTCTGGATATTAAAATTGGTGAAATTGGTGTAACTGCTTCGGGTGTGCAAGGCAGCGCAAGCACAACCTCGACACTTCGCCGTGGTGGTGTAGATTCGAATTATAATGCCATTATTTCAGGCTTATCGCTTAAGACAGGCCCAATGTCAGCCAATATCCAGTTAGGTGCTGCGCCACAAGGGGCGATGATTAAACTGAATACTACGATGATTGGTGGTCTTGAAATTAATAATTTGGGTATTCTGGATAACTCAACGGCAAGTGCTGAGCGTGCAGCAGGTGAGATCTTTATTGAAAGTATTAAAATTGCCGATGCAGATGCTAATAACTTAACCATTACACAAGATGTGCGTGTTATGGGGGCAAGTGTCAGCAACCCGGATGACAAAGGTTATATCCAGATGATTAGCCATGGTGGTGCTAAAGATCACTATGTACAAGGTGTTCATTTAGGTAGCCGAGATGCTGCATCTATCGGTGATGTTGAAATTCAAGGTATGCAAACCTATTTCAGCCCAGCGGCTGGTCAATATCTTCCGGGGGCGGTTATCACTATTCGTGGTCACTAAGTCTTCTATTGAAAAAGCGCGTGTTTTCACGCGCTTTTTTTTACACAAAAACTGTAAAAGTTGGCAAAAATATAAAAAAATACTGTTTTTTTTCTAAAAAAAAGGTATCTTGCTAAATACATGGAAGTAGAGTTCTTACTCTAAAAATAAAAAATGAACTGGCAGAGCTGCCTGGAACTTGAAAAGTAAAAAATTATGTTAGAGATCGCATTAGGCTCGGCATTGATGTATTACGCTGCCACACAAGCCTTCGACTTAAAGGAACAACATCCGGAAACCGTACGCTATACGGAGACACTGGATTCCCGCAATTCTTCTTTTACCCGTATGCATCGTGAGCCTGTACGTATTCAACCTGCTTTACAAGATCAATTCCGGGGCATTGTACGTCAGGCTTATGACTATAGCTGTGGATCGGCCGCTTTAACCACGCTGTTAAATGGTTATGTCGGAACCCGATTGACAGAGCAGCAGACCATGAGTGGTTTGCTACGTTATGGGGAATATGAGCGCATTATTGAACGGCGTAGTTTCTCTTTGCTGGATATGAAACGTTTTGTTGCTGCATTGGGCATGGAAAGTGGCGGCTATCGTGGGGAATTTTCAGATCTGGTCAAGCAGGGCCAGCCCGCAATTGTGCCGATTTCCTATGCCGGTTTTAAGCATTTTGTGGTGTATAAGGCCTATAAGGATGGCCGGGTCTATGTGGCCGACCCGGCACTGGGGAATATCAGTTTTGATGAGCAGCGTTTTAAAGAGGTGTGGGAAAACAATACCTTGTTCCTGATTAATGTGGCGCCTGAATATCGTAAAGACTTCTTGGCTTTACAGGATAGTGATATGCGCCATGTTGAAGATGCCACTGTTAACCATCATGCCTTTGTCAATATTCAATATCCGCAATTCTATATGGACAAAATTGCTGATAAAGCCTCGACCATTCGTTTAGAACGAAACATGAATCCTGAGTCAGAGAATTTCGGCGAACATCAGTACAACTTTTTAAGACTCTATTATAAAAGTAAGTAAATATTTACTTTAAAAACGAAAAAAAAATTAAAAATTGGAAGGGAAGAAGATGAAATCTAAATGGATGAATAAAACCGTATTGGCCATCAGTATCCAAATGGTCTGGGGCGCAGCTGCTCATGCTGCAGAAGAGCCACAATTAGGACAATATGAAACAGTAGAAGAGCAGCAGCTTGCGTCAGAAGCCACAGCTCCAGCAGAAAACTCAAGCCCTGAAGAAGTTAGCACTGAAGCGGTTGCTGAGGCCAATATTGAAACAGCAACAGCGACTGCACCGAGTGCTGAGCAGGCTGCATCAACTGCGTTACAGCAGCAGGAAGGGGATGCTACCAAAGAAGCCAATCTGGAAGAAGTCTTTACCTCCAATGAACGCCAATATTCCTTAATCAAAAAAGGCAATATCTCATCTTATTACG
The DNA here is from genome assembly GCF_051949055.1 of Acinetobacter sp. Brlt_5. NCBI lineage: Bacteria > Pseudomonadati > Pseudomonadota > Gammaproteobacteria > Moraxellales > Moraxellaceae > Acinetobacter > Acinetobacter sp. Brlt_5. The sequence continues at coordinate 165,574 of NZ_JAYJLP010000003.1, read as the reverse complement.
ATATTGATTATACCTATTATCGTGATACGCAAATTGATATGGAAATGGCGCAAGGCCAAATCTATCAGTTACGTGTTCAGGAAAATGCATCGCATGCATTGACCAATACTTTCACCGTTCAATATGGATTATTGGATAACCTGACCTTAACCGCCTCTTTACCTTTGGTGGCCAAGACCGATCAATTAAAAGATGCGAATACCGCGGGTCTGGGAGATATTTCTTTAGGCGCACGCTGGGAACTTTTCCCTTTAAAAGCCGGCCGTTTGCCACTAATTTTATTCGGAAATCTTTCGACCAAAACCGGTGATAGTCCGTATGAAATTAATAGCACTACCGAACTTGCGACCGGTAAGGGCTATTATTCTGCAGGGATTGGAGCCAGTACTCGTAAATATATCGATCCGGTGGTGTTGTTCGCTTCGGTCTCCGCCAATTATGGTTTTAAAGAGTCGGGCTTAAACCAAGTTCGTGGCCCACGTATTATTGAGGAATTTGAGCCGGGCATTAGTGGTGGTTTCGCCTTTGGTTTTGCCTATTCCTTTAACTACGATGTTTCAATGACCATGTCGTATCAGCAGAGTTTTAATACTGGCGCTGAATTCCTCTATCACACCGGCGAAAGCTATTCTCCGGCCGATCAGACCAGTTCTACCCTGGCCATTTCTTTAGGGGTGCGCGTTTCTCCTGAAACGATTGTCAATGGTACTGTTGGTATTGGTTTGACAGAAGATGCACCGGATGTGTCTTTAGGTCTGTCTTTCCCACTCGATATTCTGGGCTTTGGTAAGAAACTTCGCTAAGAGGCTGGTCGTATGAAAATAATTCGACTTCGCCCGTTAGTGTCTGCGCTGATCTTATCGGGCTGTTCGAGTGCTGCTTTTGCACAATTGGGACAAAACCTGTCTGTCGATATCCGTTCCTTGACCATGGGCAACGCGGTCACGGCAGATCCACCGGGCATTAGTGCCATTCATTTTAACCCGGCAGCCTTAACTAAAATTGAAGGCTTGCAAACCGATGTACAAGGGGTGCTGGCGCACTTTGATGTACAGCGTGAGTTTTCTGCGCCAGCCGACTATAACGTATTTGGTTATTCCGATGATCCACTGGTCTGTCATGATGGACCGGAAATTCTGGCTGACTTTTGTACCGACTTTAAAGGTGAAGTATCAGGTGATGTGGAATATGCATCGCTCTATGTGCCGGTACTGAAAAAGTTTGTTGATCTGGGTGAAGGCATGCCACTGGCCGCACCAACAGCAGGGATTGCCTACAATCCTCCGGGGTCTAAAACCACCTTTGCTACTGCGATGTATGCGCCGTTAATTGCCGGTTTTGGTGCTGAAGATGGCAATCCGGGTAACTTTATGGGACAGCAGGTGGCGCTGGAACGGATTACCTATCTGTCACCATCAATTGCCTATCAGGTCAATGATGAGCTATCAGTCGGGGCATCGGTGGGAATGTCCTACCAGGCCATTGCCATGAATACCGACTTGCGTTTCCCGAATGACCTGATCGGGATGCTGCGGATGATTGATGAAGTCGTCTGTACCCCGTTTAAAGAAAACTCCGATATTATTACCGATATTCTGTTGCTGGGGATTTGTAACGCACAGGAAGGCATGAATCCGTTTGGTCGTTTTGGACAAATGGATCTGGCCGTCGAGCAAAGTCTGAGCCCAAGCTATAACCTCGGGGTGTTATGGGAGCCACGTGAAGATTTCAGCTTTGGTATGGTCTATCAAAGCTCCGCCAAAATGCGGCTCAAAGGTAAATATCATATTGATAATGCCAAGGCGCCGAGTGAGCTGATTAAAGGCTTGATGTCTTCCCCAACCGGGCAAATTTTGGCGGCAATTTTAGGCTTCCCGAACTATATTCCGGCCAGTGAGTCAGGGCTGGTGGCGATGGATTTTGAATATCCAGCGCATTTCCAGGCCGGGATTAAATACAAGGTAATGCCAGATTTACAGGTGAACTTTGATGTCGGCTGGACCGATTATGCTGCTTGGGACAAGTTCAAGTTTGAATTTGACCGCCAGATTTCTGCCCTGAAAATTGCCAAATTATTGTCTGAACATGTCTCTGACAGCTCACTGGCCTTGCCGATGGGCTTCCAGTCACCATGGAGTTGGGGCATCGGGATTGAATATTCTGCTACCGACCGTTTAAAGCTGCGTGCCGGTTATGAACCACGAACCAGTGCGATTCCAGATGACAAGCGTAATACCATGGTACCCATTAATAATGCACGTCTGTTTGGTTTAGGTGTGGGCTATCGTTTTGATGCCGATACTGACCTGGATTTATCGATCGGCTTTCTGCAAAGCCGGGACAAAATTCCAGCCAATACCAGTAGCCTAGCCAACAAAGAAGGGGTGAATAACTTATTACTCAACCCGTATGCGGGACTGAATGTCAAAACCGCTAGCAACATTACAATTTTAGGTCTGAGCTATAGAACACGATGGTAAAAGTGACAAAGCGTTTATCTGGCTTGATTTGCCTGTCTTCACTCTGGGCGCTGTCTTTGGGCTCGGCCAGTGTAAGTTATGCCAATGAGTTTTATACCATTATTGGCCCGGATGGCCGGCCGATGGTGGTACAGCGTAAGGCCGAAACCCGGCCGGCCGCGAAAAAAGAAGCTGTGCCGGTAAACAAAACGCAGGCACAAAGTAGAGCATCGTCTGCTTTGAATCCGGCGCAGCCGCAAGCGCAAATTCCCGTTTCTGAACCTGTCAGAGCTCCTGCTGTTGCAGTCGTACCCACAGTTAGTACTGTACCGACTCAACCAGTCACTACGGTAAAACTCACAGAAAGTATCCCACAAAAAACACCAGATACAGCAGTTGTGGAACAGCCTGTCGTCACACCAGTTGTATCGGCAACCACAAAACCGGTATCAGCTTCATCATCTCCAACGATTACATCTGTCATCCCGCAAACTGAATCTCAGAAAGTATTGAAGACTGTGCAAGCTGATCAACCAGACCGTACTTCATCTTCCGGTTTTACCGAAATGGAAGGGGAGCAGTACGTCAATAATGAATACCTGGAACACAGTGAATTTAACCTGGAGGGGAAAAAGCGTTTTTATATGATGCCGGAAGGCGTAGTTGACAGTAAATTGGGCGGTGGTGCGACCCGGGTGCAGGTGGTAGAACGTGAAAAAGGAGTCGGACAATCGGTGCTGGATCGCCTGTTCAAGAAACGCCAGCCAGAAAGTGTCAAGCCAATGGTGCTGTCATCGACTTATTATCGTATTGCACAGGCCGATGCCATCAGCAGTTTAGGCCAGTCCTGTTTTAACAATAAAAAAATTAAACATGCCAAGACCCTGGCCGTACAGAAAGACGTCAATCTCTGGCCACGTGCACCATTAACAGATGAATTTGATTATGAGGTGGTGAAGCTGGAGGGAGATTTACGCCATCTTCAGGTGAATTCATACGCTTCTAAAACCCGGCAACCTACATTTTACTGGCCTTTTGCCGTTTTTCTGGATGCGCAAGGCTGTGTGATTGAAGGTGCAGGCGGCTACAAGAGCCAGGATACTCAATCCACCTTATTGCAACATGAGCAGGTGGAAGGGGTGATTCAATTGCCGGCTCAAACCCGTTATCTTCTTTTAACCCCGCTGGCATCGGCAATCGATATGGAAAACCGCCAGTTAAGTAATCAGGGCCAATTGAAAATTATTGCCTTAGATCAATAAAAAACATGAGACATCAGGATGAAGAAATCAAATATTTTAGCCTTGAGCAGTACCGCCTTGATGATGGCACTCAGTGGCTGTGGTGGTGAAAGTGCCAATGTCATTCCAGAGCCGAATATTGTGTCGGAAATTAATGGCAGTTGTGTTAGCGGGCAAAACTGTGTGGAGTTTGCCCTGGATTATCCGGTGGATGGCCTGAATTTCACCTGTAGCAGTGATCCAAGCAAAACCTATATTACCCTGATTGCGCCAACCACCAATGCCGCCACCGGTAAATGTAGTGCCGGTGATAAAGTCCATTTCTTTATTCAGGAAAAAACAGAAAAATCAATTAATCTGGGGACAGTAAGCCTAGCTGATATTGGTCTGGCCAATTCGGTCAGTGCCAGCTTGCCGCGTTTAACCCTGCTGGATATTGCCCGTGGCTTAACCGGACAGGCCGCAACCGAACTGACCCCATCGGATTCAACTGTTCAAGTGGCGCAGGCAATTACACGTATTTTACAGGCTTTATCAATTGAAAGTTCCAAGAACCAAGAACGGCCGACCATTGCCGGTGATGTGCAGCCACTTTATATTTCTGCGCTAAAAAAAGAACAGCTGGATGATATTTTGGGTTCGGTGACGTTGGAGGATTACCGTTCCGGTGCCTATGTCAGCAAGTTAAGTCCTTGGGTTGACTTGAGCACCGTCAGTGATGCGCAGGCCTTTGACGCGCTGAAAAACCTGGTTTATATGACCAACTCTGCCTCTTATCAGGCCAACTATCCGGTACTGGCTGTGGAGGGTTCGACCTTACCACAAGGTTTATATGGCTGTAATCAGGATGATTGTAAACAGAACTCGAATACCTTAAGACACCTGATTGGCCAGTTCCAGTTGATGACCGATCGCTCGGGTTATACTTTCGGTTATGGCATGCAGTGGCGTGGAACCATGTCGACCAGTAATGAAAACCCGTTATTGACCATTACGGCCGATTTCTTGAAACGTGTCCGTCCGGAACTGATGACCGCAGCGGCACAAAATAACTGGATTAATCCACTGAATGAAACGATCCAGGGGCCTTATCGTTTTAGCATCAACAGTAACCGGACTGAAGATTTTACCGTGACCCAGGGGAAACTGTATAACGATTATATGATTGCCGGCACCGAAGGTATTTATAAAACCCTGACCAAGTTCCCGACAGGAAAACCGGAAGAATATGGCCGCTGGACCCAGACCATTGGTACGGATCAGTTTAAGGGCTCACTGGATATCTATAAATATTTCCAGGTGAACTTCCTAGATAACCGGATCTTTACTTCGGCGAAAAATGTGGCCTTGGGTGAGCGTTATATTTTCCCGTTATATGCCACCCTGAATTTCAATTTTGCCAATAATGCCGCGCCAGTAATGAAACTCGGGATTGTGCTGGATGAGCAGGGCAATATCCGTACCGATATTGGCCCAAATCCGACCGCAACCGATCTGTCGGGAAGCTGTGCAGTCGCTACAGATAGCAGTACGCCAGAGATTGTGGATAGTAATAATGTCACGCAATATCGTATTGGTGTGCTGGGAGCAACCGATCTGAGCAATCAGGCGATTACCCTGCGGATGATTCTGGCCAATCCGGTCTTTAACCAGCTGAATGGTGCCGTAATTGGTCTGAATACCCGGGTTGACAATACCCAGGGCGAGCAGGCCATGGTGGTAGGTGGTGCGCGGCTGAATATGGGTAATCTGGTCAATCATACCTCGACCCGGATTAGCCTGAGTGACTTCTCCGGCAACAATACCGTGTCATGGAGTAACCTGTATACCTTGCAGCTCAAGACTTTTACCAATCAGGATAGCAACAATGCTACGGATGCCGATAAAGAACTGGCTAAACTCACCGGTGGAACCGTGAGCATCGAAGTGGCGGACTGTTATAACCCGGAACAGGTGCGTATCCAGTAACAGCAATATATTCATTAAAATACAAAAGCCCATCTACGGATGGGCTTTTTCTTGGCGGGGATATTTATTGTTAACCAGTATGATCCAAACGCGTACCCAAGGTTTCCAGGTGAGTCGGGAAATGCTGGTTTTTGCGGTCTTCAAAATAATGTCTTAAGGTATGTTCCACGCTTGGGAAGGCTAGTTCTGCCCATGGAATTTCATCTTCGCTAAACAGACGCGATTCAATAGTTTCTTCACCCGCCCCAAATTGACCTTCAATCAGCTGCGCTTTAAACAGCACATAAATCTGGCCAATCCGTGGAATGTTGTACATGCAGTACAGCTGCTCAATCTCGATTTCCGCTTCTGCTTCTTCACGGGTTTCACGTGCCGCGCCTTGTTCCATGGTTTCAAACAGTTCCATATAACCGGCAGGTAGGGTCCAGAGTCCATAACGCGGTTCAATGGCACGGCGGCATAATAACACCTGATCTTCCCACAGCACCAAAGCACCGCAAATCACTTTCGGATTCACATAATGAATACTGCCACAATGGCTGCAAACACGGCGTAACTGATGATCGCCTAAAGGAATTTTTTCCGTTGTTTTATGTCCACACGTTCCGCAAAAGTTCATATTCAGCATCAACGATAAAGTTGCTGATCAGCATAACTGAAAAAATGAACTTTGGCATCATTTCTATCCTTTTGCCCAGAATTTCAGCTATGATGAAAGTCAGGCAATCAGGATAATAAAAGATGGTAGAGCATTCATTGACACAGGAATTGCAACAGCGCTTACGCTTCTCGCGAAGTATGCGTGAGGCGCATGCGGCCGTGTTGATTGCGATTACCGATGAAGCTCAGCCGAAAGTCCTGCTGACCCGCCGCTCGGCCTATTTAAATAGCCATGCCGGTGAGGTGTCTTTCCCGGGCGGCAAGCGCGATCCACAGGATACCAGTAATATTGTGGTGGCACTGCGCGAAGCACAGGAAGAAACCGCGCTGAATCCTTTTGATGTGGAACTGATTGGCGATTTGCCAATGCAAAAATCGCGTAATGGCATGCTGGTCAAACCCATTGTCGGCCTGATTCCACCCGAGGTGCAGCTGTCAGCGCAACCGACCGAAATTGACCGTATTTTTTTCGTCTCTTTAAAAAATCTGATGGAAGCGCCGCCGGTGCCATATGAGGTGCGCTATGCCCATCAGTCCTTATATTTTCCCAGCATGCGTGTTGAAAATGAGATTGTCTGGGGATTAACTGCACGGATGCTGGTGGCTTTATTTCAGTATGGGCTGGATTATCAAAAAGAATGGCCATTTTTACTGAATTCACCGACGTTTCGATTTAAATCATCTAAATAGGGAATTTTAATGTTGTATAAATTTCAGGGCATTGCCCCAAAAGCATTACATCAACCATGGGATGGTTGGGTCGCCGAAACCGCAACGGTCATTGGTCAGGTCGAGCTGGGCCGGCAGGTGAGTATCTGGTTTGGCGCGGTGGTGCGTGGCGATAACAGCCTGATTCGCCTTGGAGATTTTAGTAATGTCCAGGAAAATGCAGTGCTGCATACCGATGCGGGTATTGAGATGCAGATTGGTAACTATGTCACTATCGGTCATCAGGCCATGTTGCATGGCTGTACCATCGGCGATAACAGCCTGATTGGTATTAACGCGGTGGTGCTGAATCATGCCGTGATTGGGAAAAACTGTATTATTGGCGCCAATGCGCTGATTCCGGAAGGCAAAGTCATCCCGGATAATTCGGTGGTGATGGGTTCTCCCGGCAAGATTGTAAAAACCCTGGATGAAGCAGGGGCAGCCCGCCTGAAACTGAGCGCCTTACATTATGCCGAGCACTTCAAGCATTTCCAGCAACTGGAAAAAGTCGAACTTTAAGATACCTAAAGGCCAGTTTGAAACTGGCTTTTTTTCTGTGTGAAAGCCGGTGAAGTTCTCGCCTAGTGTCTAGGAGTGGAGTATGATAACGGCCAGTTTTTAAAATTTAATTTTAAGGTTGTGCATGAAGTTACTGGCATTGGAAACTGCCAATGAGCAGTGTTCCGTTTCGATTGTAAATGACACGCAGGAACTGTTTTTTCAGTTGGATGAGCGCGCCAAGGCACAAACCCAAACCATTCTCCCGATGATTGAGCAAGGTTTTGCTCAGACCGAAACGGCCACTGCCGATTTAACCGCAGTGGCCTTTAGCCGTGGCCCGGGCTCGTTCAGTGGCGTGCGGATTAATGCCGCGGTGGCACAGGCACTGGCCTGGTCACATGATCTGCCGGTCATTCCGGTATCGACCTTGCAGGCACTGGCACAAGCGGCTTATCGGCTAGCAGGTTTAAGCGCGGTAACAGCAGTGCTGGATGCGCGGATGAATGAAGTCTATATCGCCAGTTTCCAGTTAGATGCAGAAGGCATTATGCAGCCGGTGAGCGAAGAACAGTTATTGGGCTATAGTGATGCGGCGGCCGTAGCGCAGTACCCATTGGTAGGCTCAGGTTCAACCTTATTGCAACAAGAACAAACACAATACAAAGACTTAAGTGCAACGGCGCAAGATATTGCTACCATTGCACGCGTATTGGCCCAACGTGAAGCATGGGTCAGTGCGGAATACGCATTACCGGTGTATTTACGGGATAATGCTTGGAAAAAAATTCCAGAACAAGGCAAATCATAACTAGGATTTTCTATGGATTTTTTACTGCTGCTGAAAGCGGCAATTATGGGAATTGTTGAAGGAATCACAGAATTCTTACCAATTTCCAGTACCGGCCATTTAATTTTGGCTTCAGAACTGATGAACTTCTGGACCAAAGAAAAAAGTGATGTTTTTGTAATTGCCATTCAAATGGGGGCAATTGCAGCAGTGATTTATGAATACTGGACCCGGCTTTGGGGCGCAGCCACCGGCATGTTCACCGGCGAAGAAACCGGACGCCGTCTGGGCTTTGGCCTGATTCTAGCCTCACTGCCGATTATGCTGATTGGTTTGACTTTCGGGCAAACCGTGAAAGCGATGTTGTTTAATGATATCGCCGTGGCCATTGGCCTGATTATTGGTGGTCTGATCATTATCTGGATTGAGAAACATCCACCTCAAGTACGGGCGCAGGAAGTTGAAGACCTGACCTATAAAGATGCGATCTGGATTGGTCTGATTCAGGTACTGTCTTTAATTCCGGGCACTTCCCGTTCGGGCGCGACCATTATTGGGGCGATGTTCCTGGGCGTATCGCGTAAAGCGGCGACGGAATTCTCGTTCTTTTTGGGGATTCCGGTGATTATTGGCGCAGGCTTGCTGGATTTATATCAAAGTTATGATGTCTTCCAGACCACGCAGGACTGGACCGTACTGAGCGTCGGGATTATTGTTTCCTTTATCTCCGCATTAATCTTAATTCGCGCGCTGGTGGCGTATGTGGCCAAACGCGACTTTATGATTTTTGCCTGGTATCGTATTGTGTCAGGCCTTCTGATTTTACTCTTTGCATATACAGGCTGGACCTTATGGTAAGCGAACTTCGCTGCTATACCGAACCCGCATTTTTTGAGAAAGCACAGCACTATCAGGCTGTGCTTTCTTCACGTGGGGTTACCCTTCAGATTGACGTCATCGACAAGCTGAATGCACGTTTTTTAAGACTGCATCCGGAGATGGCGCTCTGCGTTGATGCCGATGGCCTGTGGCTATGTGCGCTGGGCATGAAAATGCAACCGGACTGGCAGGCTGAAATTCCGCGTTTAAAACGCGCGTCATTAAAGTCAGAAATGCTGGCCCGTGCCTGTAACCTGGCGGAAAAACCGCAGCTGATTGATGCAACTGCAGGTCTGGGCCATGACAGTTTGCTGATGGCGCATCTGGGTGCTGAAGTAACGCTGGTAGAACGGCATCCGATTCTGTTTAGTTTATTGGAAGACAGCTACCAGCGCGCCCTACAGGACCCGTTTTTAAGCAAGGTTGCCGCACGCATCCACTTGGTCTTTTCTGATTCGGCTGATTACTTAAAAGCGCAGGCAGAAGCAGGGCAGGCTGTTGATGTGGTGTATCTGGACCCGATGTTTCCACAGCGTGACCAGAACCAGCAGGCGGTAAAAAAACAGGCACAAGTCAAAAAGCAGATGCAGCTGCTGCATTTGTTATTGCCGGAACATGGTGAAATGGATTTGGGCGATGCCTTGCTACCGCTGGCGCAAAAAATCGCCAAACGTGTGGTGGTTAAGCGACCACGTCTGGCGGTATATCTGGCCGGGCAAACACCGGATCATCAATGGACGGGAGATGCCTGCCGCTTCGATGCTTACTTCCAGCAGGATGCGACCAAAGTAAACGGGTAATCGCTTCAAAACTGGGCAAAGATTTGTTATATAGTTAAAAAAGAGCATTGATAATTATGACATCAGGCATAAACTAAGTCTGCACAAAGCGAGCCACTGCTAACGACAATCTTATGATCGACTTTAAACCCTCCATCAATTTTTGGCATGATTTTAAAAGCAACCAAACAGCGGGGATGTGGTTATTTTTTGGTTCGCGCCGATCTTTACAGATTGTCCGTCCTTCCATTTTGCAACTGATTTTCTGGGGTATTTTAGGCGGTCTGGCCAATACTTTATTTAGCTGGCTCAGTGCCGGTGAAACCGGTGATTTTAACCCGCAAGGTCTGGTCAGTTATGCATTGTGGCCGTTTATTGCCTTAATTGTCGGGATTTTCCTGTCCCAGCGCGTTAATAATCCACGCCTCATGCTGGTGCCGGCTTTACTGTGGCTGGTGTTAGATACCCACATCGCCTTATTGCAAAGCCTGATCCAATATCTGGGCATGATTGATGTATTGCCATATGTGTTCTATGACTATCTGCCGCTAATTTTTATGGTGCTGTTTGTCTGGCAGAGTCTGGCCGTGGTTTGGGTATTTTCCCGTGAACTGAAATGGCCGTGGTGGGAACGTGCGCTGATTGTTCTGGCCACGCTGTTTACCCTGGTGGTGTGGCAGATGTCGGTCAAGAGCCAGCCAATCTGGAAGGTGGAAGAGGTCCCGCCGACGTTTAGTGAAGAAGCCTTTTATGCACAAAGCAAGGTACTGAATCAGGCGCTGGAGAAGATTCAGTATGGCGAATTTGCGCAATCACACTGGTATTTTCTGGGGGTGGCCGGAGCCAGTTATCAGGATGTGTTTATGTCCGAAGTCGAGCGGATTCGGGAACAGTTCGATACTCGCTTTGGCACTTTTGGCCGCTCGATGATTCTGGTCAATAACCCGATGACGCGCAATGTCACCCCGATTGCCTCACGCACCAGTATGGAACTGGCGCTACGCCGTATAGGTAAGCAGATGAATCCGGAAAGCGATGTGCTGTTTTTATACATGACTTCACATGGCTTGCCGAACCAGTTTGAAATGGAAAATGCCCCGCTGGAACTGCAACAGGTTGATCCAAAATGGCTGCGCGATGCGCTGGATAAATCCGGTATCCGCTGGCGCGTAATTGTGATCTCGGCCTGTTATTCGGGCAGTTTTGTTTCAGCCCTGCAAAATGACAATACTTTGGTAATTACCGCATCGGCCGCAGATCGCGCTTCATTCGGCTGTTCCAACGAAGCCGATTATACCTATTTTGGCCGAGCCTTCTTTGATCAGGCCATGCGTGAAAATAACAGCTTTGCCGAGGCTTTTGCACAGGCCAAGCTGACCGTGGCAAAATGGGAGCAGGCACAAGGTTTTGAACCGTCTGAACCGCAATGGTCGATGGGCAAGAACATGCAGCTGATGTTGCCGCAACTGGAGCAGCGTTTATTCCCACAAGCCGTGGTCGCGCAGCCAAATGAAATGCCTTTAACTTTAGACAGCCCTTAAAACAGGATAAGACGATGGAATTAATACAGAACAATCGATGCTTTGATGGCGAACAGCGAATTTACCGTTTTAATTCCAGCAGCTTAAACGGGGAAAGCTGTTTTGGTATTTTTCTGCCGGCACAAGCCTTGGCCGGTCAGGACTGTCCGGCGCTCTTTTACCTGGCAGGTTTAACCTGTACCGAAGAAACTTTTGCAATTAAAGCGCATGCCCAGCGTCTGGCGGCACAGTTGGGCTTTATTCTGATTAGCCCGGACACTTCACCTCGCGGTGAGCAGGTGGCGCAGGGCGATCACTGGGATATCGGGCAGGGGGCAGGTTTTTATATTAATGCAACCCAGGCACCCTGGGCAGCGCATTACCAGATGGAACAGTTTGTTGCAGAAGAGCTGTATGCGCTGGTGTGTGAACAGTTTGCGGTGCAAACCGACAGCATTGGTATTTTTGGCCACAGTATGGGCGGCCATGGCGCTTTGACCTTGGCCTTTAAATATCCGGAAAAATTTAAATCAGTTTCTGCCTTTGCACCAATTTGTGCACCAAGCCAGTGCCCGTGGGGCGAGAAAGCTTTTAGTGCCTATTTAGGTGAGGATCGTCAAGGCTGGCAAGCGCATGATGCCACTGCACTGGTCCAGCAAAAAGGCAAGCAATTTGCCGATATTTTAATTGATCAGGGCTTGCAGGATCAGTTCTATAGCCAGTTGAATCCGGCGCTGTTCCAGGCCGCCTGTGCCCAGGCCGGACAGCCGCTGAGCTTACGTGAACATGCCGGCTATGATCATGGTTATTACTTTATTCAAAGTTTTATTGATGATCATCTGCAATTTCATGCAGTCCAATTACAATCCTAATATCATCCATCACGCAGAACACCGCTTTCGACCTGTTGCAGGGTGAAGGCGGTCTGTGATTTTTTGTTTTTTAATTTTTAACCGTGTCTTTATTTTAAAAAATAATTATAAGGCCTGATATGCAAAACCAAGATATACATCCGACTTTTACCGCAGAGGAACAAACCCAGCTGCCGCCAGCGCTTGTCGTTGATTCACCTGAACCGCAGCTGCTTGGACAGCGCCACCCTTTTCATTTTTATGGCACTGCCATGGAATATTTCGGCATCTGGATTGTCAATATTCTGTTGATTATTGTCACGCTGGGACTGTATGCGCCGTGGGCCAAAGTACGCCGCTTGCGCTATTTTTATGGCAATACCGAATTTATCCAGCGCCGTTTTGACTTTACCGGTGTGCCGAGCAAGATCTTAATTGGCCGGCTGATTGCAATTGGCCTGTATCTGGCCATTTCGCTGTTATCCAACTACTCGGTACGCGCCACCCTGATTGGGGTGCTGATTCTGTATTTGGCGGTACCCTGGCTGATTCGGGCCACCCTCCGCTTTAATGCACGTAACAGTAAATTTGGTAACAGCCGCTTTTTCTTTTCCGGCACTAGCAAGAAAGCCTATATCGAATTTTTAAAAGGGATTCTGGTGTATATCTTGACCCTGGGTATATTTTTCCCGGTGCTGATCTGGCTGTATAAGCGTTATTGCCTCGATCATCTTTATGCGGGGCAATTGCAGTTTAAATTACAGGCCGACTGGCCGGCCTATATGCGCGCCATGTATGTGCCGCTGTTTCTGTTTATCGGCTTGCTGGGGGCGGCAGCGCTGGTACTGGCCTTGCTGGCCGATTTTTCCAGTCTGAGTGCGGTGCAGTATGTCTGGATTTTTATGGGCATCTATCTGCTGGCGGCTTTATTCATCTGGCCGTTAATGCTGGCGCGGATTTTTATGACCAGCTGGAACAATACCACCCTCAGTCGTAGCCAGTTTCAGACCAGTTGCAACCAGTGGCGCTATGCCTGGATTGTGCTCAGCAACTGGATTGTGAAAATTTTAACCCTCGGCCTTATGACGCCGTGGGCGGCAATCCGTTTATATCGCTATCAGGTGGAGTCTTTAAGCCTGCATTTAAACAATGATCCGGACCTGCTGATGAACCAGTTACAGGGTGATCCAAGCGCGATTGCGGAAGAAATTAGCGATATCTTTGATATTGATGTGTCTTTATAAGGAAAGCCCTGATGCAACAGATGACGGTTGAAGCCGTGTTTTATGATGGTCAGAGTGCCAAGCCTTATACTGCTCAGGTATTGGCAGCTGATGCAGATAGTATCTGGGTCCAGTATGGTGAAAACTTTGCCTTGCAGCGCCGTTATCGTTATCAGGACATGCTGCTGATTGGTGCGTTGGGCCGTATCCAGCCGGTAATTGAACTCCAGGATGATGCACGTCTGGAGTTTCAGCAGCCTTTACCGGACTGGTTTCAGCTGAAGCAAAAGAATATCTATCAGTCGATCTGGAAGCTGGAGCGTACCCCCAGCCTGATTCTGTTTAGTACTGTTTTTATTGTAGCGCTGGCCTTTGCCACGGTGAAGTGGGGCATTCCGTGGGCCTCGCATGTGGTGGCCAATCAGTTACCGGAAACCACCCTGAACAGTGTCGGCAATGAAGCAGAACACTATGTGCTGGAGATGACGGGTCCAAGCCGTTTAAGTGCGGCGCGCCAGCAGGCAATTTTACAGCAGTATCAGGCATTGGTGGCAGAAGACCGGCCGGCGAAACTGCTGTTTCGAGAAGGGAATCGGTTGGGTGCCAATGCGGTGGCGATTCCCAACAATACTATTATTCTGACCGATGAACTGGTTGAGCTGGCACAGGATGACCGGGAAATTCTGGGGGTGCTGGCACATGAGCAGGGTCATCTGGTCGAGCGGCATAGTCTGCAACAGGCGCTGGCCAGTTTAGGTTTTGGGGTAATTCTGATTGCGATTACCGGTGATGGCTCCGATTTAATGACCAGCCTGCCTCTGGCTTTGGTAGGTGCCAGTTATTCGCGTAATTTTGAAGCCGAAGCCGATCATTATGCCTTAACCACCATGCAGCACAAGCAGGTGCCAACCATCCATTATGCCAACCTGTTACAACGGCTGGCAGATGAAAGCGGCGAAAGCGAGCAGGGTAAGTCGGTCTGGGATTTTCTGCAAAGCCATCCGGCCACGCAGGAGCGTATTGAAGCAGTCAAGGCCTTTGAAGCCAAGCAATCTGCCGAAGTAAAATGAGCAGATCTAAGTAGGTTTAATCGGCCTGCTGCCAGTCAGCACTTAACTGTTCCTGTCCCATGCGTTGCAGATGATCCAGCACCACCTGTTCCAGCCGGTTCAGGTCGGTGTGTTCATCTAAAGCAATAATTTCGGTATAGAGCGCATCAGATTGTGGCTGTAACACAATGGTCGCGCTTGGCATCAAAATACGCAGTTCCTGTGCTGTTTCCTGTACTTCAAATTTGTGTTTCCAGTGGTTACCCAGGCGTTTGGCCAGACGGGCCGCTTGTGTGGTGGCAATATGACTATAACGTTTCATGAAAAATCCTGTTTAGTAAGCCTTAAGCCTAAGAGAAAAGAGCGCCCAGACAAAGCCGCGTGTTGCAACACAGCGTTGTAGATTTGCAATCTTGCCGCAGGTGGCCATCTGCCGCCCCAGAGCCGGGGACAATTTGTTATAATGGCGCAGTCACTCAAATACTTAGCCAGGGTCTCCCATGTCCAAGCCATATTTAATTGCGCCTTCTATTCTTTCTGCAGACTTTGCCCGTTTAGGGGAAGAGGTAGAAAAAGTGCTTGAAGCCGGTGCTGATGTTGTCCACTTTGATGTCATGGACAATCACTATGTACCCAACCTCACCTTTGGTGCAGGTGTATGTAAGGCCCTGAAAAATTATGGGATTCAGGCGCCAATTGATGTGCATTTAATGGTCTCTCCGGTGGATCGCATGATTGGCGACTTCTTGGAAGCCGGTGCCGATATTATTACCTTCCACCCGGAAGCTTCGGACCATATTGACCGTTCGCTGCAACTGATCAAGTCGGGCGGTGCCAAAGCGGGTCTGGTTTTTAACCCGGCAACACCACTGCATTATCTGGATTATGTACTGGATAAAGTCGACCAGATTTTATTGATGAGTGTGAACCCGGGCTTTGGTGGCCAGAAATTTATTCCCATGACCCTGGAAAAATTACGTCAGGCGCGTCAGATCATTGATGCTTCAGGCCGTGATATTCGCCTTGAGGTTGATGGTGGTGTTGGCCCGGCCAATATCCGTGAAATTGCCGAAGCCGGTGCCGATATGTTTGTGGCCGGTTCAGCGATTTTTGGCAAGCCGGATTATAAAGCTGTGATTGATGAGATGCGTGCCGAGCTGGCCAAAGTCGGTGCCGTGAATACCTAATAAAACTGGATAAGTTATCCGCGCCCTGTGGATAACTTTGTGATTAACTCTATGGATATCTATGTTGATAACAGTATGGATAACCGGATTAATTTATAAACAGTTGTACATCAATCGTTTACCAATTAGACATAAAATGTATAAAAAGGACTCAAATGAGTCCTTTTTATTTGAGCAAAAGCACTAAAATTCCTGCTTTTTTATTCAGCTCTGCTTAAGAGTTATACTGCACAATAAATAACTTTATTATTTTATTGATATGCAAAACAATCTTCCCGGCAGCAGCAATTTAAAATTTAAAGTATTGTGTATAACTGTGAATTTCTCTATGCTGGTTTGCACAGGCGTTCAGCTGTTTTAAGCAGCTTCAACGCTGGGGTTTGGTCTTATGGGGTGAGGAAATCCTGTTGCATACACAGCGCAGACAACCGGTGTGGTTCAGCTATCTGATGGCATTTGTCATGGGATGGAGCAGTCTTGTGCTGGCGGTTGTACAACCAGCACATGCGGCCATGCAACTGTCCAACTCTGCCATGATTACCAGTGTGAAATCATCCCTTTCATCACCTGCTCCTTGTCATGCTGAAAAGGCAGATTCTCCTGTAGAGCAGCATCACCCAAGCCATCACGGCGACAGTCCATCTGCACAGTTATCCGACTGCGAGCCGGGGCATCATCCAGAGCAGCATTTAAACTGTCAGGATTGTCCACCCCTACATTGCCAGCCGGGTCTGAGCTATCTCAAGATTGCGCTCCCTGTGCTGGAACAGGCAAGCCCGACCTTTGAGTCTGAGCCGCACTTTCATCTCTATCATGCCCAGCATTTACCCGGTTACTGGCAGGAAATCCTGCGTCCACCGAAAACCTTATCCTGACTTTAAAAACTTTTCTTTTTTTATTGTTTTAAGGATAAATCATGTCAATTCAATTGCGTCAGGCCATCGTGCTTGGCTTATGTCTGTGCGCATCGTCCTGGGCGATGGCCGCAGTCCGGGAATATCATCTGTATATTGATGAGCAGCCGGTCAAGCTGACCGGAAAAACTGTCAAAAAAATAAGTGTGAATGGCCAATTCACGGCTCCCTTGCTTGAATTTGAGGAAGGTGATGAAGCGGTGATTCATGTGTATAACCAGCTTCTAAATCGTGATTCTTCCATTCACTGGCATGGTCTGTTATTGCCGGGTTTAATGGATGGCGTGCCGGGCTTTAACGGTTTTCAGGGCATTGCGCCGAAGGGACATTTTACTTATCGCTTTCAGCTACGGCAGCAGGGCACCTACTGGTATCACGCGCATTCCAAAGGTCAGGAACAGGATGGGCTGTATGGCCCGCTAGTCATTTACCCCAAAGGCAAACAGCCTGTGGCTGCGCATGAACAGGCCGAGCGGGATTATGTGGTGATGCTGTCCGATTTTCACGCATCTTCCAGCGACACGATTTTAAATAATCTGAAAAAGTCGGCCGAGTATTATCAGAACCAGCGTGAAACCCTGGCCGAGGTGTTGCAGCAGGTGAAACAGCAGGGCCTGAAACAGACCTGGCAGCAACGTTCCATGTGGAACCAGATGCGTATGCTTAGAACCGATTTGTCGGATGTCACCGGTTATCAGTTTTTAATCAATGGCAAAACACCGGAACAGGCCTGGACCGGGCTGTTCCGACCGAATGAAAAAGTGCGTTTACGTTTTATTAATGCCTCGGCCATGTCGTTTTTTGATGTACGCATTCCGCAGCTCAAAATGACCGTCATCAGCGCTGATGGCCAGCCGGTCCAGCCGGTGCCTGTAGATGAGTTCCGAATCGGGACGGCTGAAACCTATGATGTACTGGTGGAACCAAAAGCCGGCCATTACCAGATTGAAGCAGAATCAATTGACCGTTCAGGCTTTGCCATTGGTAGTTTATTGCAACAGGGTATGCAACCACCGCCACTGCACATGCCAACCGCACGACCACGTGCGGTATTGACCATGGAAGATATGGGACATGCTGCTCATGGTGCAGAAAGTACTGCGCCACATGCGGTACATAGTGCGTCATCCACATCTTCGACCTTGCAGCATCCATCGATGACACATGCTGCCATTAAAGAGACTGAATCTTTAACGGTAGCCGAAGATCATCCTGCAGTGCATTCATCGCATGCAACGCAGGCGCAGTCAAAATCTTCGGCCAGTTCGGTTCCTCAAGGTTGGGCCAATGCCTCAACACCCGCCGGACATAAAGCACTTCGCTATGCGGACTTAAAAGCCTTAAAGCCGCAGCCGGATACGCGCGCGCCGGTGCAAGAGCTGGTGATTCGTTTGGGCGGCACGATGGAACGTTATATCTGGACCATCAATGGCAAGAAATTTAGCGAGGCTGAACCGTTGCAGGTGGCCTATGGCGAACGGATTCGGCTGAAATTTATCAATGACAGCATGATGGCGCATCCGATGCATTTGCATGGCATGTTTATGCAGCTGGAAAATGGCCAGGCCGCTGCCGACCTGCCAAATAAACATACCCTGATTGTACCGCCTGGAAAAACCGTGAGCGCGTTATTGACCGCCGATGAGCTGGGGGAATGGGCAATCCATTGTCATCTGCTGTATCACATGAGTTCGGGCATGATGAATAAGTTAGTGGTGGCACAGGTGATGCCAGAGGAGACGGCTTCATTACCCGCAGCTCCATCTGCGCTGCCAGCTGCTGTTCAGTCTTCGGGAGATGCACATGCACATCACTAATTTTGCCCGTTTCAATTTGTTGGGAGCCATGCTGTTTGCGACACCGATGTTATCGGCGCAGACACAGCACCCATCTTCTCACGCTACAGAACATGAAGTTGTACCGCAGACGTCAGTAAAATCTGTCGATAAACATGCACAACACAAGCAGATGATGCAGGCTGAACATCAGCAACATCAGCAACATCAGCAACATCAGCAACATCAGCAACATCAGCAACATCAGCAACATCAGCAACATCAGCAACATCAGCAACATCAGCTCATGAGCATGCCTCATCTGGTGGAGAAGGCTGCAACGGGAACAACGCATGATCACCGACAGGAGCATGGCGGGCAGTGGTATCAGTCCAGTATGCTGGAATCAAAATGGATGCAGCATGCGGGTGGACGCGGAGTGTGGCAGTCCGAGCTGGAAAGCCGGGTCGGAACTGATGAGAACAAGCTGTTTTTCAAACTGCATACCCAGCAGGCCGAGTCGCAACAAGCTGAATATGAGGCACAGGTTTTATATAGCCGGATGATTTCTGATTTTTGGGATATCCAGGCTGGTGTAGCCTATCAGCAGGAGGATCAGACTTCGGCACAGCAATCGCGTGGTGTGGTTGGCCTGCATGGGCTAGCGCCGTATTTCTTTGAAACCGAGGCCTATCTGTCCCTTGCCGAAGATCAGCAGGTGCAGCTGAGTCTGGATACTGAGCGGGATTTTTTGCTGACCCAGAAACTGATTCTGGCGCCTTATTTGCAGGCCAAGCTGGTACTTTCAGATGAATCGGAACAGGCGCAGAAAACTGGTTTAAACCAGCTGCAGACCGGGCTTCAGATGCGTTATGAAATCAGCAAAAAAGTCATGCCGTTTGTAGATGTGGCCTATGGCTATCATAAAGGGCTGGCCCAGACAGCTGAGCAGGATGCGACGGAGTCGGAACAGGGCTGGCAATATGGTGCCGGATTACGGTTGAAGTTTTAAAGCATTTATCCATACACTGGATGGGCTTTGGTTCATCCTTTTGCTTGCTGGAGAAACGACCTATGCTCCAGTAAGCAATTTATTCACTCAAGTGAATAAGTTTGAATCGCCTTATCTGGGTTGTGATTTTCAGTCCCTCTTGAGCTGAAGCTTATTCCCCTTCAACGGCGTTCTACTGGCAGGCGGTGGATTTTTGCTATACTGATACCGTAATTTTGGAGGAACGACCTCCCTTAAAGACGTTGTCTTTAAGAAAAATCGTCAGGACGGCCTGACTCTATCTGAATAATGGAGGAGGGCGTGATGGCCTGGATCGTATTAATTTTTGCCGGTATTTTTGAAATTGTCTGGGCTTATTTTATGAAGCTTTCAGATGGTTTTACCAAACTTACCCCAAGCATTCTGACCATTTTCTTTATGGTGCTCAGTTTTGGCCTGCTGGCCTATGCCATGCGCAGTCTGCCACTGGGCGCGGCCTATACCATCTGGACCGGGATTGGCGCGGTCGGTTCTTTTCTGGTGGGTATTTTGGTACTGGGCGAGCCGGCATCGGCCATGCGTATGCTGGCGGCAGTGTTAATTATTTCCGGTCTTGTGCTGATGAAACTTTCATCGGCATAATCAAGCTAGACTAAACTGAACAGGAGAAGGAGATGAAACTTACATTTATGTATATGCCTTCTCCGGTCGGGCGTTTAAAACTGGTGGCCACAGACAGCGCGCTGGTCGCCGTGATCTGGGACAATGAAAATCCCAAACGGGTCCGGCAGGCCGAGCTGGTAGAGCAGCTGGATCATCCGATTTTGCTCGATGCGCAACAACAGTTGAATGAATATTTTCAGGGCCAGCGTCAGACTTTTGAACTGCCTTTAGATTTTGAAGGCACAGAATTTCAGAAAAAAGTTTGGCAGGCACTGCTGAATATTCCTTTTGGCGAAACCCGCAGTTATCGGCAAATTGCTGAGCAGGTCGGCAGTCCCAAAGCGGTACGGGCTGTCGGTGCGGCCAATGGCCAAAATCCAATTTCAATTATTGCACCCTGTCATCGGGTGATTGGCAGCGGCGGTAAACTGGTTGGCTTTGCCGGCGGATTAGACAATAAAGAGATTCTGTTAAAACTGGAACAACAACAAAAATAAATATAGATATTTTATGGTGTTGCATCACTTAGTGCAGGCCAATAAACAGCTTAAATCAGTAAGCATCCGTTGATTAAAAAATAGATCACCAGATTGAACATCTTCAGGTAGATAGAATCTTTCTGTATCCACCTGATAACGAAAATTAAACCAGCATTATCATTCCTGAATGAAACACCGTTTTATGCTAGAGTCGGGTCAAGATCATCACCATTAAAATAAAACCGAAATGCATGATGTAAATATTTTGAGTATGTTGATTTCACAGCTGTGGTGGCTGTTGCTGGTTCTGCTGGGCTTGAGCCTGCTGCGGGTGTTCCTGCCGGACTTAAAAGGCAAAATCGGGGAGTGGGCTGTTCAGCGACAGGCCAAGCAACATCTGGATGAGCGTTATATTTTACTTAATGATTTGACCTTGCCCGATCAGGATGGTGGCACCACACAAATTGATCATGTGCTATTAAGTCCTTTTGGCGTCTTTGTGATAGAAAGCAAAAACTATAAGGGCTGGATTTTTGGCAGTGCGCGGCAAAAAATGTGGACCCAGAAAATTTATAAAAAGAGTTATAAATTCCAGAATCCCTTGCATCAGAATTACAAACATACTCAGGTGTTGA
This sequence comes from Acinetobacter sp. Brlt_5, assembly GCF_051949055.1. Taxonomy (NCBI): domain Bacteria; kingdom Pseudomonadati; phylum Pseudomonadota; class Gammaproteobacteria; order Moraxellales; family Moraxellaceae; genus Acinetobacter; species Acinetobacter sp. Brlt_5. The sequence continues at coordinate 144,302 of NZ_JAYJLP010000003.1, read as the reverse complement.
GTCATCTGCTGGCTGATCTGCTGGAGCCGGAACATTTACATTCAATAGTGGTATTTATGCCGGGCTGCGAATTTAAAACAGAGATGCCAAAGCAGGTATTTCAAGGGACAGGCTGGGTAAATTACGTACAGGAGTTCCAGACCGAAGTCATCTCCGCCATGCGCTTAAAACGTTTGCAATTACGACTGGAAAAAGAAGTACTGGACCCGTCCTGGCAAACCCGGCGCGCGCATGTGGCGCAGCTTAAATCCAGACATCATCAAGACTGAACCCAAGTATCGTGTTGAGCTGAGTCGTCTACGCTTACCAAACTCTCCTGAACTGTTGAATAAGCACTATATTTTTCTGGCTCTGAGCTTGCTAGATTGGTGGATATTAGCCAATTTTTGCCAGATGTTCAGGCCGGAACAGGAGCGTTCACGATGTCAGAGCCTTATCTACCGTATACCCCGCAGGTTGAACAGGAACAGCCGAATGAAAGCCGCTTGATTGAAGATATTATCGAGCATATGGCCCAAGCCCGACAGCAGGTGTTTGACAAGCATCGCCATGCAGTCCGCGATGCGCATGCCAAATCACATGCATTTCTGAAAGGTATTTTGACCGTGCCAGTGTTGCCACCACATTTGGCGCAGGGAATTTTTGCCGAGCCTGGACATTATGATGTGATGGTGCGTTTATCGGCTGCACCAGGAGATTTACGCAGTGACCAGGTGCCGGTGCCGCATGGCTTTGCCTTAAAAATCCTGAATGTGCCGGGCGCACGCTTACTGGTCGATGACCCGAGTGATAGTAAAAATCAGGATATCCTGATGGTGAATATTCCGGTGCTGGCCTTTGGCACGCTGCGTAAATACCAGCAGATGCTGCCTCTGGTGACACGCGCGGAACAGGCACCCGATCCGATGTTAAAAGGCATGCGCAGTATGGCGCGCAGTTTAAATGCACTGGTAGATAAAGCCGGTTTAGAAGTGCCGGTGACTTTAAAAGGCTGGGCGCGCAGTCAGAACCATATTCTGGGCGAGACCTATCACACCATGGCCGCGCTGCGTTATGGCGACTATATGGCAAAACTCAGTGTGGCGCCGGAATCGACTTCGGTACGCCAGCTGACCAATATCCCGATGCAGATTAGTCATGACTCCAGCATCCGGGATCTGGTCCGCGATTTCTTTAAGCACCATAGCGCCGATTATGTATTGCGTGCGCAATTGTGTACCAGCCTGGAGCGGATGCCCATTGAAGATGCCTCGGTATTATGGCCGGAAGAAGAATCTGCGCATCAGACCATTGGCACTTTGCATTTTCCCAAACAGGACAGCTATAGTCCGGAGCGGCGGGTTTATGCCGATGATGTGTTGTCGTTTAACCCGTGGCATGGCGTGCAGGCGCATCAACCTTTGGGTTCAATTATGCGGGTACGTAAACAGGCTTATGAACGTTCCGCCTCGTTCCGGCACCGGATGAATACCCAGCCGCGAGCCGAACCGCAGCAGCTGGATGATATGCCGGATTAAAGGGCTTCAGATTCAGGCCGAAAAAATACCTGCCATGGGGCAGGTATTTTTTATAGCAGGTATTTTTTATATTAAGGATTAAAAGCGTTTTGGAATCTTCTGACCATTCGGTACCGGACTTTCTGCCTGTTTTAGTACCCCAAACAGCCAGGTTTCAGCATAATTCACAGCGGCTTGCAGTTCATCACCTAGTGCTAAACGGCCGGCAATAAAGCTGGCCAGCGAGCAGCCCGAACCGTGGTATTCGCCTTCTAAACGCGGGCAACGGGTTTCTGAAATCAGTTCACCATCTATATATAAAGCATTGCGGATGTGATCCGGGGTATCTTCATGGCCGCCTTTAACCAAAACCGCCTTGGCACCCATCGCAAACAGTTTCTGGGGGGCCAGTTCCAGATCATCTTCACCGGTCAGGGCACGCAGTTCTACCGTATTCGGGGTCAGTAAGGTTGCCAGTGGAATCAGCTCGACAAAGGCCTTGACCAAAGTCGCCTGATCACCCAGAGAGCCACCGCTGTTGGCGACCAGAACCGGGTCCAGCACATAGTAATAGTCCGGATGTTCTCTCAAGAAATCTGCCAGCGCTGCAATATTGTCGGTGGTGCCGAGCATTCCCGATTTAACACAGCGAATTGGCAGATCGTTCACCACGGCATTGGCCTGGGCCAGTAGCAATGCTTTGGAAGTGGCTTCAAAGCCAAACACCTGCTGCGAGTTTTGCACCGTGAGGGCGGTACAGGCAATGGCCGCATGTGCGCCACTTTGACCAATCGCTTCAATATCAGCCTGTAAGCCCGCGCCCCCAGAGGGATCTAAACCAGAAAAGCAAAGTACCGTTGGACGCACATCCATATCCTTCAATCATGAATTTACGTTAGTATAGGCAACTTTGAATCAAGTCTCGAGTGTATTTCACGGTCGAAGGGGGAGAAAAATTCATGATTAAACATCTGCTGATTGATTTGGATGGCACCCTGACCGATCCAAAAGTGGGTATTACCACCTCGGCGCGTTATGGACTGGCAAAAATTGGTCATCCACTACCAGAATCTGAAAATATTGACTGGATTATTGGTCCGCCACTGAAAGCTTCACTGGCAAAAATTTTACAGGTTGAACCGAATGATGTGCTGGCGGAACAGGCACTGATGGGTTATCGCGAGCGTTTTGCCGTGACCGGTTTATATGAAAATAAGGTTTATCCGACTGTGGCGGAAACCTTGCAAACCTTGAAACTCCAGGGCTATCAGCTGTTTTTAGCCACGGCCAAGCCGACCATTTATGCACGGCAGATTCTGGAGCATTTTGAGCTGGAACAGTATTTTACCGGCATTTATGGCAGCGAGCTGAATGGTGATCGGACCCATAAAGATGAATTAATTGCCTATATTCTGGAGCAGGAACAGCTGCAGGCCAGCCAATGTCTTATGGTCGGCGACCGGGAATATGATGTGCTGGGGGCGCGACATAACGGCATCGAAGCGGTCGCGGTCGAATATGGTTATGGCACGATGCAAGAGCTGGATCATGCTGCACCAAAAGCCCGTATTCAGCAGTTTTCCCAGTTGCCGAATGTGGTGGCTGACTTAAATAGTGCATTGGCATCCTGTCAGGCTTAATATAAAAAATCCATTCGGCTGATGCTGTATTCATCAGCCGGTGGCTGGATTTTCCATGCGCCTAATCACATCGACGGATCTATCGACTCTCTGAAACATCAGCCTTCAATATTTAAATACAGACTTTCTTTAACTTCTTCCATTACCACATAACTGTGTGAAGAGGCTGAGGCCGGCAATTTTTTCAGTAAATCGCCAAGTAAACGCCGGTAGGCGCTCATTTCTTTGAGCCGTGCTTTAACCAGATAATCAAACTCGCCGGAAATCAGATGACACTCGAGCACTTCCGGAATATCCACCAGATCTCGCGCCACCTGATCAAACACATCGCCAGATTTGGCCGACAGTTTAATCTCCAGAAATACCAGCAGTTTCTTGTCCACCAGTTCAGGATTCAGGCGGGCATAATAGCCCATAATAATGCCATCGCGTTCCAGCCGTTTAACCCGTTCCGAGCAGGGCGTGGTGGATAAATTGACCTTGGCCGCCAGCTCACTAATCGCAATCCGGCCATTGTTTTGCAGGATGTCCAAAATCATGCGATCAATCCGGTCTAATTTACGCATCTAAAAATTCCTTTATTCCAAAAAATATCCTGAAAAAATGGGCGGATTATCTGAAAATACCCACTAAAAATAGCAAAATTCACTATTGATCCGAAAATATACTAGTTAAATAAACTGGAATGTATTTGAGGTCAAGTCTATGCGTGTAATTGTGTTGGGAAGCGGTGTCATTGGGGTGACCAGCGCATATTATCTGGCGCAGCAGGGTGCAAGTGTGACGGTGCTGGATCGTCAAACCGGGCCGGCGGAAGAAACCAGCTTCGGGAATGCCGGACAGGTTTCACCGGGCTATTCAACGCCGTGGGCAGCGCCGGGGATTCCATTTAAAGCCGTGAAGTGGATGTTCCAGCATCATGCACCTTTGGCCGTGAATTTGGATGGCAGTATGTGGCAGTTACAGTGGATGGCGCAAATGCTGAAAAACTGTAATGCGCAGCACTATGCTATTAATAAAGAGCGGATGGTGCGGGTAGCCGAATATAGCCGCGATTGCCTGAGACAGTTACGCCAAGACACCGGAATCAGCTATGAAAACCGCTCTAAAGGCACGCTGCAGCTGTTCCGTAAAGATGCCCAGCTCGATGCCGTACAGCGTGACATTGAAGTATTAAAAGAAAGCGGTGTGGAATATGAGCTGTTAGACCGTGATGGTCTGGCCCGGGTTGAACCGGCTTTGGCTGCGGCCAAAGATAAACTGGTTGGTGGCTTGCACTTGCCTAATGATGAAACCGGCGACTGCTATCTGTTTACCAATGCGCTGGCCAAACTGGCACAGGAGATGGGTGTTGATTTCCAGTTTAACCAGAATGTAGAAAAACTGCTGGTTGAAGGCGACGAGATTAAAGGCGTGCTGGTCAATGGCAAAGTGCTGACCGCAGACCGTTATGTATTAGCTTTTGGCAGTTATTCACGTGAATTCCTGAAACCGCTGCATCTGGACCTGCCGGTCTATCCGGTGAAAGGTTACTCGCTGACTGTGCCAATTGTCGATCCAGCCATGGCGCCACAATCAACAGTTCTGGATGAAACTTACAAGATTGCGATTACCCGTTTTGACCAGCGGATTCGTGTCGGTGGTATGGCTGAATTAAGCGGCTTTAACCTCGGTCTGAATCAGGATCGTCGTGCCACGCTGGAAATGGTCACCAAAGATTTATTCCCGGGTGGTGATTTACCGCAGGCCAGCTTCTGGACCGGTTTACGTCCAATGACGCCAGACAGCACCCCGATTATTGGCGGCACCCGCTATAAAAACCTGTTCCTGAATACCGGCCACGGGACTTTAGGCTGGACCATGGCCTGTGGCTCGGGCAAGTTAATCAGTGATCTGGTGATGCAGCAGCAACCGGAAATTAGCACTGAAGGCTTGTCGTTACAGCGTTACGCCGCTTAAGGTATTGATTCAAGGAAGAACGATGTCTAGACCAATTCAGGCAGTGGTGCATCTCGATGCACTGCGCCATAACCTGCAGATTGCTCGGCAGTATGCCGGGGATAGCCAAGTTTATGCCGTGGTCAAGGCCAATGCCTATGGTCATGGCATCGAGCGGGTCTATCCGGCTTTTCAGTCCGCCGATGGTTTTGCTTTGCTAGATCTGGCCGAGGCATTGAGATTACGCCAGCTGGGCTGGCAGGGTGATATTCTGTTGCTGGAAGGCATTTTCTGTCTGGAAGATTTATCAGTCTGTCAGCAACATCACTTAAGTTTTAGCATTCACAGTGCCCATCAAATTGACTGGTTACAGCAGTTCCAGCGCCAGCATCCGGAAGCACGTTTTCATGTCTATCTGAAAATGAACAGTGGCATGAACCGTCTGGGTTTTGCACCCGCCGCTTACCGGGGCGCCTTTGCCCAGTTACAGGCACTGGAAATTGTAAGCTCTATTACCCACATGATGCATTTCTCCGATGCCGATGGCGAACGTTTTGGTGCGCCGGGCATCGACTATCAGCAGCAGTGTTTTGAACAGACCATTGCCGGCCTGCCTGGCCAGCGTTCACTCTGTAATAGCGCGGCATTGCTGCGTCATGCGCCGGCCCTGCATAGTGATGTGATGCGTAGCGGCATCATGTTGTATGGCAGTTCGCCCGATTTTCCACAGCATACGATTCAGGACTGGAACCTGAAACCGAGCATGAGCCTGCGCAGTGAAATTATTGCTGTCCAGCAGCTGAAGGCTGGAGAAAGTATTGGCTATGGCTCCAGCTTTGTTGCTGAACAAGCCATGCGGATTGGCGTAGTGGCCTGTGGCTATGCCGATGGCTATCAGCGAATTTCTCCAAGCGGTACACCGGTACTGGTCAATTCGCAGCGCAGCCAGACACTGGGTCGGGTCAGTATGGATATGCTGGCGGTCGATCTCAGTCATCTTCCTGACGCCGATATTGGCGCTGAAGTGGTGCTATGGGGCTATTCCAGCAGTGGTGCCATTTTGCCAGTCGATGAGGTCAGTCAGGCAGCCGGTACCGTTGGCTATGAGCTGATGTGCGCCATCACCGCCCGGGTGCCGTTTGTGGTGCAGGCATAAAATTTTATTCAACAGGATCACAACATGAGTTCTCAAGATATTCAACGTATTCACAGCACTGAAGTGATGAGTGCGGCAACGGTATTTAATCAGGTGGTCTATCTGTCGGGTCAGATTCCGAAAACCACTGCCGGGCAGGACATCACTGCGCAAACGCAAGAAGTGCTGCAGACCATTGATACGCTGCTGGCCGAAACCAATAGCGATAAAAGCCGGATTTTATCTGCGCAACTCTTTTTAAAGAATCTGTCCGATTTCCAGACCGTGAATGCGCTCTGGATTGAATGGTTGCAGGGCCATGCCACACCGGCACGCGCCACCATTCAGGCGGAACTGGTCAACCCGGACTGGCTGATTGAAATTGCAGTGACCGCTGCACAGAAATAAGCCATCTGGTTTGGTTTTCTCTCCCAGCCACTGACGCTGCGTACAGCCCAAGATAGGATTTGTTGGGATGTACAGGACCATCATTGCAGGATGACGTATGCACAGCCTGCGCTGATGGCAGGGTCAGGGCACAATAAGGATATTGAACATGACTTCCTCTCGTCACGATGACGTTCATTCGTCGCCACATGAATTACAACGCAAACTCTCCAACCGGCATCTGCAGTTAATTGCCATTGGTGGCGCCATCGGCACCGGACTGTTTATGGGCTCCGGCAAAACCATTGCCTTGGCCGGCCCGTCCATCCTGTTTATTTATATGATTATTGGCCTGATGTTTTTCTTCCTGATGCGTGCATTGGGGGAAATCCTGCTGTCCAATCTGCACTATAAATCCTTTATTGATATGGCGCATGACCTGATCGGGCCGGGTGCGGGCTACTATATTGGCTGGTCCTACTGGCTGGGCTGGATTCTGGTTGGAATTGCCGATCTGGCAGCCATCATCAATTATCTCGGTTTCTGGCTGCCACCAGATACCACGTTTACTCCCATGGGGCAGGCGCTGATCAGTGTTGGTTGTGTGCTGTTTGTACTGGGACTGAATTTGCTGACGGTCAAACTGTTTGGTGAAATCGAGTTCTGGTTTGCCCTGATCAAGATTCTGGCCATCTTAGGCCTGATTGGTATTGGTGGCTATATGGTCTTTAACCAGTTTGCCGCGCCAGATGGCACCACTGCCAGTTTTCAGCATGTCTGGTCGCATGGCGGCATGTTCCCGCAAGGCGGTAACGGTTTTCTGGCCGGTTTCCAGATTGCGCTGTTTGCCTTTGTCGGGGTGGAGCTGCTGGGCACCATGGCGGCTGAAACCAAAGATCCGGAAAAGAATTTACCCAAAGCAGTCAATGCAATTCCGACCCGGATTATCCTGTTTTATGTGCTGTCTTTATTTGTGGTGATGTCGGTGACGCCGTGGAACCAGATTCCGGCAGACCGTAGTCCGTTTGTGTCGTTGTTTTTACATGCCGGTATTCCCACCTCTGCGATTATTATGAATCTGGTGGTGTTATCTTCGGTGATGTCTTCCATGAACAGCGGTGTGTTTTCGACCAGCCGCATGCTGTTTGGCCTAGCGCGTGGCCGGCAGGCGCCACAGGCGTTGGCGACCTTGTCAAAACGGGCAGTACCGGCCAAAGGTCTGCTGTTCTCCTGTCTGTTTATTATGGCCGGTGCAGCCTTGCAGTATTTTGTGCCCAATACCGTTGAAGCCTTTACCTTGGCCAGCTCGCTGTGCGTGATTCTGTTTATTAGCATCTGGGGCATTATTATGGTGTGTTACCTGCGCTATCGTAAACTGCAGCCGCAGTTACACGCTGCTTCACGCTTTAAAATGCCGGGTGGGGTGCTGATGAGCTATGTGGTGTTGGCCTTCCTGCTGTTTGCACTGGTGATTCTCAGTCTGGAGCCGGATACGCTGAAAGCACTGCTGGTCAGTCCGTTGTGGCTGGTGATTTTAACCGTGACTTACTATGGTCTATATAAACCGCGGCTGCGTAAATACCAGCAATATGCCCAGACCGAGCAATATGCCAAGTCAGAAACCCTTCGCTAGCCCACAAAAAAGCCTCGTATCAAACGAGGCTTTTTTTATCTGTTCTTCGATGGAGCTAGAACACAGGTTTCACCACCACCAGAATCACAATTGCAAATAACAGCACTGTCGGCATTTCATTGAAAAAGCGCCAGAATTTGTGTGACTTGTAATGGGCATTGCCAATCAGTTTCAGACGGTAATAACCGCAAACCAGATGGTAAATCACCAATAATCCGACCAGTGCCACTTTCAGGTAAAACCACAAGGCATCGTGGTAGTTCCGGGTGGCATCCCCCCAATCTACCAGAAAGTGGGCGGTAATTAGGGTGGCAATCATGGAAGGCCACATAATTCCGCGGTACAACTTGCGTTCCATGACTTCAAAACGCTGATGACTGACCGCATCTTCACTCATGGCATGGTAAACATATAACCGTGGCAGATAGAACAGTGCAGCGAACCAGCACACCACGGCAATAATATGTAATGCTTTTACCCATAAAAAAGCATCAGAAGGTGCATCCATCGAAAATCCTATTTAGGGATTATGCATCCCATTTCTTGAAAATCAGACAAGCGTTTACGCCGCCAAAACCAAAACTGTTACTCATCACAGTATTCAATTTTGCGTCACGTTTTTCAAGTACGATATCAAAGCCTTTCGCGCCTTCATCCAGCTCGGTCACGTTGATGTTTGGCGCAATAAAGTCGTTTTGCATCATCAGGACAGAGTAGATCGCTTCCTGTACACCGGCAGCACCCAGGCTGTGACCGGTCATAGATTTGGTCGAGCTCAGGGCTGGTACCTGGCCTTCACCAAAGGCACGTTCCATGGCTTTCAGTTCAGTCACGTCACCTGCAGGGGTAGATGTACCGTGTGTGTTCACATAGTCAATCGATTCAACACCATGCTGTTTGGCTTCATCCAGCGCCATCAGGATACAGCGTGTTGCACCTTCACCGCTTGGCGCAACCATGTCAGCACCATCCGAGTTGGCTGCATACGCGACCACTTCTGCCAGAATGTTGGCACCACGTGCTTGTGCATGTTCCAGCGATTCCAGTACCAGGAAGCCACCGCCGCCGGCAATCACGAAACCATCACGGTCTGCTGAATATGGACGAGAAGCAGTTTCTGGGGTGTCATTGTATTTGGCACACAGCGCACCCATCGCATCAAACAGCAGGCTTTGTGACCAGTGATCTTCTTCACCACCGCCAGCCAGCATAAGATCCTGTTTACCCAGTTGAATCAGGTTGTAGGCATAACCAATCGCATCGGCAGAAGTTGCACATGCGCTGGTAATCGAGTGCGCAACGCCTTGCAGTTTAAAGGCAACGCCCAGGTTGGCCGTAATGGTGTTTGACATGTTACGTGGTACAAAGAATGGGCCAATTTTACGCGCACCTTTTTCTTCCAGTAATTCCACCATTTCAACCACAGATGCAGTCGAGTTGCCGCCTGAACCACCGGCAATACCGTAACGCGGGTTACCAGCTAAATCTTCAACTTTCAGGCCGGCATGTTCAATGGCTGCTGCCGCTGCGTTATAGGCATACATTGCACACACGCCCATGAAGCGTTTTAAACGACGGTCGATATTGTCAAAATTCTGTTCTGCAGCTGCACTGACATGGCTCTTAAAATTCAGTTCAGCATAAGTCTGGTTAAAACGTGTGCCTGAAATACCATTTTGCAAAGAGTGGGTTACATCTTCTAATGTATTACCAATGCACGAATTAATGCCCATGCCAGTGATTACAACACGTTTCATCTACAGTTCCCTTATGGTGATATTATCGGGTCTAACCCTGGAGATTGTCGGCGCAAATGCCGGTGTCCAGTGCATTTCCCAAGTTTTTCAATTGGATTCATAATAACAGAAAGAATTTTGAATTCTTATGGCAAATCCTATGCCTCTTTGGGAATGACCAGATTTGGGGAGCAGACTACGTGAACATAACCAAAAGAAACACAATAAGGTTGAGATAAACGCAGACTATACCTAGTATTTAGCAATAAATCTTAAGAAAGAAAATGAGGAGCAAGAATGACAGATTCTAATAATAAGCAATCAGGCGGATTCCTCTCGAGTGCGTTTGGAGTGGCTAAAAAGCTCAGTCATACCGGCATTGACCTGGTTCAGCATGTGGCGCCCGGTTCGACCAGCAAAGAAGAGGCGGGTAGCAGTCACGGGCGGGTGGTGGAAGGCAGTGCCAGCCCGGTATTCGGCCGCCATTCATCGCGTTATGACAATCCGCAGCAGGTGCTGAAGGCACACTTGCCACAGGTTTCACGTCAATTGCTAGGTCGTCATTATAATAAGGTCAATAATCTTGCCCATTTTGTGGCGCCTCAGTTTTCTGACAAGGTGTCGGATTACTTCTTTCACCAGCTAAATACCTTTACCTCCAATATCAGTTCGGTCGATGCAGTTCTAGATGAAGCCGGGGTACGTGACTTAGAAGAACTGACCCAGGATGTGAACCGTTCCAAACGCATCAGCCAGGCGCTGGCAGAGCAGAATAAATGGCTGGCCTCGATTCAGGGCGCGATCACCGGGGCTACCGGCGTGATTGGAACCGCGGTAGATGTGCCGGTTTCGATGATCATGTCGTTACGTACCATCTATCAGGTTGGGCGTTCGTATGGCTTTGAGCTGAATAAAGAAGAAGGCCAGGCCATTGTGCAATATATTTTCAAACAGGTTGATCTGGGCCTGATTGCCGAAAAGCAGGCGGTCTTGCTGGGTATTAAAAGCGTGCTGAACATGCTGCAAACCCATGATGTGCATCAGCTGCAGCAGCTGGTTGGTTCCAGTAATGACATGGAAGTGCTACGTAAATATCTGGTCAATGAGCAGGGCGAAATGAAGTGGCAGTGGATGAACTCGATGCCGAAGTTCTCGCTGTTAAGCAAATTAACCCCGGTGGCGACAGCCTCGGTCAGTGCCGCCTATAGCTGGAAGCTGGTCGAACATGTGCACCAGAAAGCGCAGGAAGTGTTCTCGCATGCCCGTGAATATCTCATCCAGCATAAGGGCAGTCAGCTATCCCCGGTCGATGCCTATGAAAAAGCCGCAGCCTTACTGGCACAAGCTGCACCGAAATTACTGGAACAGCCAGCTACAGCTACACCGGCCGTCGAGGAGCTGAAGCTGGATCAGGATATTGAGCTGCAGCAAAACAGCACCATCTCTAAGGTGAAAATCCAGAAAAAATCGGCAGAGGAAAAACCGGAGCCGGAACAGGTCGATCAGGATATCCAGCAGGGCCTAGAGCAGCTGGCCGATAAAATGGTTGAACCGAATGCTGCGGTAGAGCCGCAAAAACCGGCAATTCCACCGGAATCGATTGAGCCGGAACCTGCAGATGATGACGAGTTTGACGACACGCCACCGGCAGTGGAGGAGCCACCAGAAACGGAGACTGAACCGCAAAAAGCAGACGCTGAGAAACCGGTAGCGAAGAAGGTTACAAAAAAGCAAAAAGCGCAATAAGGTGCTAATACCTTAAAAAGCAGTAAAATCAGCCTTTAATGCGGGAATAGTCAATATTTGCCGGTCTGTCGAATATTGACCATTTTAGTATCTTGACTTACAATTGCATGCCCTCAAAAAGTAGTATGTTTTTGGGGCTTTTTATTAACGGGAGAATTGCCACATGGCAACAACAAATCAGTTGATCCGTAAGGGTCGTACGACTTTAGTTGAAAAATCTAAAGTTCCTGCGTTGAAGGCTTGTCCACAACGTCGTGGTGTTTGTACACGTGTTTACACAACTACACCTAAAAAACCTAACTCAGCAATGCGTAAAGTTTGCCGTGTTCGCTTAACTTCAGGTTTCGAAGTTTCTAGCTATATCGGTGGTGAAGGCCATAACCTGCAAGAGCACAGTGTTGTTCTGATCCGTGGTGGTCGTGTTAAAGACTTACCAGGTGTACGTTACCATACCGTTCGTGGTTCTTTAGACTGTGCTGGCGTGAAAGATCGTAACCAGTCACGTTCTAAATACGGTACTAAACGTCCTAAGAAATAATCTTTCGAGATTAAGCTCTTAGTTCGTTAGAACTGCAATCCTTTATCGTCTCGCTTGTCTGATTTCTGCATTTATTTTGTGAATATTCAAGCGACGTATAGTAAGGCCAGCGAATGCATACGACACTTTATGCTACTGCTGGATTAACCTGAAGTGTCATATTTATAGGTAGTTTTAAAATGCCAAGACGTCGCGTAGTCGCTGCTCGTGAAATCCTTCCGGATCCTAAGTTCAGCAGCCAAACAATCGCTAAATTCATGAACCACGTAATGCAAGATGGTAAAAAATCTATTGCTGAAAGTATCGTTTACGGTGCTTTAGACCGCGTTCAAGAAAAAAACAAAGTAGACCCAGTTGAATTTTTTGAAGCTACGCTTGAAAAAGTTCGTCCTATGGTTGAAGTAAAAGCACGCCGTGTTGGTGGTGCTACTTATCAAGTTCCTATGGAAGTACGCCCATCCCGTCGTACTGCTCTAGCGATGCGTTGGTTAGTAGATGCTGCTGCTAAGCGTTCTGAAAAAACTATGGCTTTACGTCTTGCTGGTGAGTTGCTTGATGCAGCTGAAGGTAAAGGCGCAGCGGTTAAAAAACGTGAAGATGTGCACCGTATGGCTGAAGCCAACAAAGCCTTCTCTCACTACCGTTTCTAAGCGGATAAAACAGGACCTAATCAGGAGGGTGATGAATTTAGTTGTCACTAGTTTGTCATCAAAGCGCTTTAAGTTGCTATGCAGCTTAAAGCGTCCTGTTTTAAACAACAAAATTTAGGAATGCTAGAAATCATGGCACGTCAAACCCCAATTTCTCGTTACCGTAACATTGGTATCTCTGCGCACATTGACGCAGGTAAAACAACCACTTCTGAACGTATTTTGTTCTACACAGGTGAGAGCCACAAACTAGGTGAAACTCACGAAGGTTCAGCAACAACTGACTGGATGGAACAAGAGCAGGAACGTGGTATTACCATTACTTCAGCAGCTGTAACATGCTTCTGGAAAGGTATGGCTAACCAGTTCGACCAACACCGTATTAACGTAATTGACACCCCGGGACACGTTGACTTCACAATCGAAGTTGAGCGTTCTATGCGTGTTCTTGACGGTGCGTGTATGGTTTACTGTGCTGTAGGTGGTGTACAACCTCAGTCTGAAACTGTATGGCGTCAAGCAAACAAATATAAAGTACCTCGTTTAGCGTTCGTGAACAAAATGGACCGTACAGGTGCAAACTTCTTCCGCGTTGTTGAACAAATGAAAACTCGCTTGGGTGCAAACCCAGTGCCTATCGTTGTTCCAGTGGGCGCAGAAGACACATTCACAGGTGTTGTTGACTTAATCGAAATGAAGTCAATCATCTGGGATGAAGCTTCACAAGGTATGAAGTTTGAATACGGCGACATTCCTGCTGATCTGCAAGATACAGCTGAAGAATGGCGTACTAACATGGTTGAAGCTGCTGCAGAAGCATCAGAAGAACTCATGGACAAGTACCTAGAAAATGGCGAACTTTCTAAAGAAGAAATCGTTGCTGGTTTACGTCAACGTACATTAGCGGGTGAAATTCAACCTGCAATGTGTGGTTCTGCATTCAAAAACAAAGGTGTTCAACGTATGTTGGACGCAGTAATTGAATTCTTACCTGCACCAACTGACGTTGAAGCGATCAAAGGTATCTTAGACGACAAAGACGAAACTGAAGGTTCTCGTGAAGCGTCTGACGATGCTCCGTTCTCTGCGCTTGCGTTCAAAATCATGAACGATAAATTCGTTGGTAACTTAACGTTCGTACGTGTTTACTCTGGTGTTCTTAAAGCGGGTAGCCCGGTTTACAACCCAGTGAAAATGAAGCGTGAGCGTATTGGTCGTATCGTACAGATGCACGCAAATGACCGTCACGACATCGAAGAAATTCGTGCAGGTGACATCGCAGCGTGTGTAGGTCTTAAAGATACAACCACTGGTGATACATTATGTGACGAAAACCACGTAATTACACTAGAGCGTATGGAATTCCCAGAGCCAGTAATTGCATTGGCTGTTGAACCTAAAACTAAAGCTGACCAAGAAAAAATGTCAGTTGCTTTAGGTCGCTTGGCGAAAGAAGATCCATCATTCCGCGTTCGTACAGACGAAGAATCTGGTCAAACGATCATTGCGGGTATGGGCGAGCTTCACCTTGACATCATCGTTGACCGTATGAAGCGTGAATTCAACGTAGAAGCGAACATTGGTAAACCAATGGTTGCATACCGCGAAACGATCAAAAAGACGATTGAGCAAGAAGGTAAATTCGTACGTCAAACTGGTGGTAAAGGTAAATTCGGTCACGTATTCGTACGTTTAGAGCCGCTTGATCCTGAAGCTGGTAAAGACTACGAATTCGCTGAAGAAGTTGTAGGTGGTGTAGTACCTAAAGAATTCTTCGGTGCAGTAGACAAAGGTATCCAAGAACGTATGAAGAATGGTGTCTTGGCTGGTTACCCAGTTGTAGGCATTAAAGCGACATTATTCGACGGTTCTTACCACGATGTCGACTCTGACGAATTATCGTTCAAAATGGCGGGTTCTTACGCATTCCGTGACGGTTTCATGAAAGCAGATCCTGTTCTTCTTGAGCCAATCATGAAAGTTGAAGTAGAAACTCCAGAAGACTACATGGGCGATATCATGGGTGACTTAAACCGTCGTCGTGGTATGGTTCAAGGTATGGACGACTTACCTGGTGGTACTAAAGCAATTCGTGCAGAAGTTCCACTTGCAGAGATGTTTGGTTACGCAACACACATGCGTTCTATGTCTCAAGGTCGTGCGACTTACTCTATGGAATTTGCTAAATATGCTGAAACTCCACGTAACGTGGCTGAAGGCATCATTGCTAAGTTCCAAGCTGGCGGCAAAAAAGGTGACGACGAGTAATCTTTCGATTACTATATTGCCTAACTAAATTTATAGTTAAAATCTAATACTCATGCAGGTTTACTGCATGAGTAATCTACAAAGGAAGATGAACATGGCTAAGGCTAAGTTTGAACGTAATAAGCCACACGTTAACGTGGGCACAATCGGTCACGTTGACCATGGTAAAACAACTTTAACAGCTGCAATCGCAACTGTATGTGCACGTAAGTTTGGTGGTGAAGCGAAAGATTACGCTGCAATCGACTCTGCTCCAGAAGAAAAAGCACGTGGTATTACAATTAACACTTCTCACGTAGAATACGATTCTCCAACTCGTCACTACGCTCACGTTGACTGCCCAGGTCACGCCGACTATGTTAAAAACATGATCACTGGTGCTGCTCAGATGGACGGTGCGATCCTTGTTTGTTCAGCGACTGATGGTCCAATGCCACAAACTCGTGAACACATCCTTCTTTCTCGTCAGGTAGGTGTACCTTACATCATCGTATTCTTAAACAAATGCGATATCGTAGACGACGAAGAGTTAATCGAATTAGTTGAAATGGAAGTTCGTGAACTTCTTTCTACTTACGACTTCCCAGGCGACGACACTCCAGTAATCCGTGGTTCTGCTCTTGCAGCACTTAACGGTGAATCAGGTCAATATGGCGAAGACGCTGTTGTAGCTCTTGTTGAAGCACTTGACTCTTACATTCCAGAGCCAGTACGTGCAATCGACCAAGCATTCTTAATGCCAATCGAGGACGTATTCTCAATTTCTGGTCGTGGTACAGTTGTAACTGGCCGTGTTGAAACTGGTATCGTTAGAGTTGGTGAAGAAGTTGAAATCGTTGGTATCAAAGATACAGCGAAAACAACTGTTACTGGCGTTGAAATGTTCCGTAAGCTTCTTGACGAAGGTCGTGCTGGCGAGAACTGTGGTGTTCTTCTACGTGGTACTAAGCGTGAAGAAGTTCAACGTGGTCAAGTACTTGCTAAACCAGGTTCAATCAAGCCGCACACTAAATTCGACGCAGAAGTATACGTACTTTCTAAAGACGAAGGTGGCCGTCACACTCCATTCTTAAATGGTTACCGTCCACAGTTCTACTTCCGTACTACGGACGTAACTGGTGCGATCCAGCTGAAAGAAGGCGTTGAAATGGTTATGCCAGGTGACAACGTTGAAATGTCAGTAGAATTAATCCACCCAATCGCAATGGACGCTGGCTTACGCTTCGCGATCCGTGAAGGTGGTCGTACTGTAGGTGCTGGTGTAGTTTCTAAAGTAACTGCATAATCACTTCTATAGTGTGAAAAAAGCGTCCCAAAGGGACGCTTTTTTTATCTTTGCAGATTAAATTGTCTGACAATTTAACTGCAAGCTGTCCTAAACTGATATTCGCCTGACCTTAACTGCACTTATCTCCATATCAGAACCACGTAAGATAAAGCTGAAGAAAATAAATAAAAGTTTCAGGTGAGACGCTTCACTTGAAAGGAGTTGAGGTCATGAATGCTAAAGTAAATATTACCAACCGCGCAGGTGCCAGTTTCCCAGTACGTCGTATGGCGTTTGAGTTTGATCAGGTTCCAGAATACTGGATGCAAGGTTCGGCTGGCCTGACGCATTTTATGACCGCTTTATCTGCCTTGTTTCCAGCCGGTGAAAAATTCTTTATTGATAGTGTACGTGCAGTGCGTTACCACCCGGCAATTAAAGATAATCAGGAGCTGCAAAAAGAAATTTCAGCCTTTATTGGCCAGGAAGCCATGCATACCCAGGAGCATGTTGGCTTTAATGCCTCGGCACAAAAATATGGCCATGATGTAGAACGTTTAGATCGTTATACCGATAAAGTGATTCAAGGCGCGCGTAAGGTATTTGCCGGTGTCGGTAAACCCTTTGGCATTACCCAAGAAATGGTTGATTTGACTGCAACCACCGCACTGGAACATTTTACCGCGACCATTGCCACCCAGTTGCTGCGTAATTCGCATATTCAGGAACTGATGAGCGATGACACCATGAAAACCATGTGGCTGTGGCATGCGATTGAAGAAAACGAGCATAAAGCGGTAGCTTATGATGTGTTTGAGGGTGTATTCGGCCAAGGCACCAAAGCCTATTTACTGCGCACCAGCTCACTGGTTGCCGCCATGCTGACCTTATTTGTGGTGCAAAACTATTTCCTGTTCCGTCTGTTAAAAGAAGACAAACAGCTAAATCTGGAGGCGTTCAAGGCCATTTATACCTATGCTTATAGTCCCTCTAAGGGCATTATTACCGGTATGGGCCGTGAGATGCTGGCATATTTCCGCCCGGGCTTTCATCCGAACGATTTAGATACCGTCAGTCTGCTGGACACATGGAAAGCCAAATTGGGCTTCTAACGGTGTTGACTCTTGGGGGCAATGAAAATTGCCCTTTTTTTTGCTCGATTTTTTATCCAGAGCTCTTATAATGCGAACTTTGTTTTGACCGATGATGAACGAAGATGATTCGTTTAATGCAACACGCTGATATTCATAGTGTATTTAACATTGAGCAACAGGTACAAAGCCATCCCTGGAGCTTGAAACAGTTTGCTGAAGCGGTAGACAGCTATCAATGTACCGTAATCGAGCAGCAAGGACAGCTGGTCGGGTTCTGTATTTTGCAGCCGGTGCTGGATGAAGCCAACCTGTTGCTGATGGCGGTTGCGCCTGACCAGCAGGGGAAGGGACTAGGTTATCAGCTGTTGGAGCATTCGATTGCGCAGTTGCCGAATCAGCCGGTACAAATTTTTCTGGAAGTGCGTGAAAGCAATACCGCGGCTATCCGTCTGTATGAAAAAGCTGGCTTTCATCAGATTGATGTGCGCAAAAATTATTATCCAAATCCGGATGGCACACGTGAACATGCGGTTATTATGGTTAAAGCCTGTAGTGATGATTTTGCCGCGCTCTTCTCATCACCTTAATTTTTAAAATTATTGGGTTTTATTTGATAATCGAATTATTCCAACCACTGGGCAGGGTGGTCATGAGAGAGTTTCCCAATTGCCGGATTTCTTCGCTGCTTAAGCTGCGGTTGAGCCGGCGCCATTGGCCATCAATCAGCAATTCCAGCGGTACATACTGCGATTTATAATTCATTTTATTGGAATGCGGCACCCAATAGCCTAAATAAACATAAGGCAGTCCGAGTTTCTGGGTGTGTTCAATCTGCTTTAAGATCGCAAATACGCCCAAGGAGCGGCGGTTTTCATCCGGATCAAAGAAGGTATACACCGCAGACAGGCCATCATCGAGCAGGTCGCAGGTCGAGACCGCAATTAGCCGGTCTTGGTGCCAAAGCTCTAAAAAGAAACTGTCGGTGCAGCTGTGCACCAGAAATTTTTCAAACTGATCCTGACTTGGCGGATACATATCGCCATCGGCATGGCGTTCATTAATATAACGCTCATACAGCGCATAATGCTGTTCATTGGCTTCTTGGGTAGAGCGGATGGTGACGTGCAGGTCCTGATTGCGTTTCCAGGCTTTTTTCTGGGTGCTGTTCATTTGAAATTCGTGTACCGGCACGCGCGAAGACAGACATTGACGGCATAAATGGCATTCCGGCCGATAGACAAAGTCACCGCTACGACGAAAGCCCATGCGTGACAGTTCAGACAGGGTCACCACATCAATCCGGTGCGCCGGATCTAAAAACACCATGCGAGCAGATTTATCATCCAGATAACTGCAGTTATGCGGCGGCGTAATATAATATTGTAATTCGTTGAGCAGGGATTTCGGTTGATATGAATTCATGGCAATCCCTCTTTATTTATTCATCCAGTGAGTCGTTTTGCGCTATTGTTTTACTTGAAAATACACCCTCCTGGTATTTTTTCCAATCTATCGCCGGCTGTTTTACAACATCTTGTAACGATTTTAAGTATGCTTGGCGAGTTATTGTACAGGCGCCCAGACTTAATAGATGGTCATTGACCAGCTGGCAGTCAATCCAGGGCAGGGCGTTGTCGCGGCCAATCAGCATTAAGGTATAAAACGCCATTTTAGAGACATCTGTGCGCTGGCTAAACATTGACTCGCCAAAGCAGCCGCGGCCAATGGTGACGCCATACAAACCACCGACCAGCGCATCCTGCTCCCAGACTTCGACACTATAGCCATAACCGGCCTCAAACAGGTCAATATAGCCCTGAATGATGTCTTCGGAAATCCAGGTGTCATTGGCATAAGCCCGTGGCAGCGAACAACAGCGAATCACCCGTTCAAAGGCCTGATTGATGCTAATCCGGTAATCACCTTTTTTCATGTTACGCAGCAGTGACTTGCTTGGATGATAATCCTGAGGGCGGATAATGCAGCGCGGCTCGGGACTCCACCAGCAAATCGGATCACCGTCGGAAAACCACGGAAACAGGCCGTGGGTATAAGCTTCAAACAGGGTCGAGGGGGACAGGTCTGCACCAATACAAATCAGTCCTTCACCCTGTGGATCAGCTTCATCAGGATGGGGGAAAATAAATTGTGAGGGTGCAAGTGCGGTCATACAGCTACTCTGAATCGAAACAGATCTCTATCATACATAAAAAAGCCGCCCGGATTGGGCGGCTCGTGCTTTAGGCAAAATTATTCACCTAGGGCATCCAGATATTTTTCAGCATCTAGGGCTGCCATACAGCCTGAACCAGCTGATGTAATCGCTTGACGATAGACGCTGTCTGCCACGTCACCGGCTGCGAATACGCCCGGTACAGAGGTTTGGGTTGCGTTACCGGCAGTACCACTTTGAACCTGAATATAACCATCACGCAGGTTTAACTGGCCTTCGAACATGCCCGTATTTGGCTTGTGACCAATCGCCACGAACATACCAGATACATCTACATTCTGGGTTGAACCATCGACAGTAGATTTCAAACGTACGGCAGTCACACCAGATTGTGCATCACCCAGGACTTCATCGACCTGGTTGTTCCAGAGAATGCTGATTTTGCCTTCTTTTTCTTTGGCAAAAATATGATCTTGCAGAATTTTCTCTGAACGCAGGCTGTCACGGCGGTGTACCAGGGTCACGTGAGAGGCGATATTGGAAAGATACAGCGCTTCTTCAACTGCGGTATTACCACCACCGACTACCATCACGTTCTGGTTTTTGTAGAAGAAACCATCACAGGTGGCACAGGCACTAACGCCTTGGCCCATGAATTTGGCTTCAGATTCCAGACCGAGGTATTGAGCCGTAGCACCGGTGGCAATAATTAAGGCATCACAGGTGAACTCTTCCATATCGCCTTTAAGGACGAATGGACGCACGCTTAAATCGACTTCATTGATATGGTCATAGACAATTTCGGTGCCGAAACGTTCCGCATGGGCCTGCATACGTTCCATGAGCGCTGGTCCTGTCAGACCTTCCGGATCACCCGGCCAGTTATCTACTTCTGTTGTCGTCGTAAGTTGACCACCGAGTTGTAAACCTGCAATTAAGGTCGGTTTTAAATTGGCACGTGCAGCATAAACAGCAGCACTATAACCTGCAGGTCCTGAACCTAAAATAATCAAACGTGAATGACGAGCACCCATCTGTAGCATCCTTTTATTATTGAGCAATTTATGGAATTATACGTGAAACTGTATAACAGTTGTGTGAGATTCAGTGGATATTATTGATCATAGAAATCGATTTAAGCTATATAGAAAAAGTTAACAACTGACTTCAATAATCTTGCATCTTTTTTGCTGCAACAGGTGCATAATATCTATTTTATGGCCATGCCAAACTGGCGGGTTGCACAAGAACATTTATGAAAAATTGGTTACAGGACAGTATATGACTGCGGTGTCGGGTGCTTATGCACAGCGCTTAATAATGACATTATTTTTGGTCTCATTCGGGATTTATTTGTTCCTTGCGACAGTCACCTATACCCCTTTTGATCCGGGCTGGATGCATTTGTCTAGTGATACCCAGCAGGTGTCCAATGCCAGCGGGGTCGCCGGCGCATGGATTGCCGACCTGTTGTTCGGCTTTTTGGGCTGGGCCAGTCTGCTGATTCCGCTGTACCTGTTTATTGAAGCCATTCAGGTGTGGTGGCCGCGCAGTTTCCTGAACCGTCCTTTCCGTTATGCGGCGCAGTTCTTTATTTTGCTGGCCACTGCCAGTCTGTTGTACCTGTTCTGGCAAGTACCGGCCGATACACTGGACAATGCTTCTGGCGGGATTATTGGTTATGAACTGGGGCAGAGCCTGTCGCAGCTGCTCACTATTTATGGCGCGGCCTTTTTCCTGCTGGTGTTCTGGGGTGTCCTGTTTACACTGGCCTTTGGGATTAAATGGAACCGGACCTGGGTGACTTTAAAAGCCACGCCAGCTTATTTACAAGACCTGTTTTACCGTGATGTGCCTAAAGCTGATCAACCGGCACCGGTCGTTAAAAAAACAGTGGTGGCTGCTGCGCCAGCCGCAGCCGAAGTGGTTACACCGGCACCAGAACATCGTGAAGTCGAAGAAGCTCCGGTGGCACCAGCGGTGTCCCGTCATGAACAGGTGGCCGAGCGTCTGTTTGATGATATGGTCGAGCGTGAACAGCAGCGTTCTGCAGAGCAGGATCTGCTGGATGAAGAAGAGCAGGCCTTTGAACAGACGGTTGAAAAAGCCCATCGCCTGACCCAGGACAGTCAGCGTGTGGTGGCAACCGGTGAAGTTTGGCGTGCGCTGAATGATGATGCTGACCAGAAGCACAGTCAGGATATTCATGAGCTGTTACGTGCTTCTCAGGATCAGATTCCGCACGCACCGAAAGATCATTTTAATGCAGTGGTCCAGCCCGTGCATGATGCACCGCCTGCATCGAATACGCCGCAGTCTAATATTGACTGGGATGATGACGAAATCTTTGACGAATTGCTGGCTGCTGTACCGAATGGGAAAGCTGCTCAGGATCTGCATAGTCCATTTAATAGTCAGTCGCAGCCTGAACCTGCACCGCACATCCAGCCGGTGCCAGACGTACAAGCGGTTGAAATGCCATCGGCTGCCACAGCGCAGTATGCAAGCCCGAAAAACCGTCTGAGTGATGAAGAATTTGAAGGGCTGGATGATCTGCTGATTGATGATCTGAAGCCAGAAGCACCTGCCCCAAGAACTACCAGCAGTTATGCGCAGTCTTCGGCTTTTGTACAGGCGCCTATTCAGCATCAGGCTGCGGTAAGTGCCACAGCGGCTGCACCAGTGGTCAATGACGCGGTGAAAGAAGCCCTATCGAAAGAAGAATTCATTGAGGCGTGGCATGAAACTGCAGGCAAACCGCAAGAAGAAGATGAATTTGACTTTGATGCGCCATTAACCGATGCCATGGGCCGTCCAATGTCGCGTGCCATGCAGGTCGCAGAGAAACGTCGTGATTTATCACCATTGCCGGGTCTGGAGCTACTGGATAAGGTCGATCCAAATAAAAAGGTCAACTTCACCGCAGAGCAGCTGGAGCGTTTATCTGAACTGCTGGAAATCAAGCTGCAGGAATTTAATGTCAAAGCCAAAGTGGTGGAAGCGCAGCCGGGACCGGTAGTTACACGTTTTGAGCTGGATCTGGCGCCGGGGGTAAAAGCCTCGAAAGTCACCAATATTTCCCGTGACCTGGCCCGTTCCATGTCGATGGCTTCGGTGCGTGTGGTCGAGGTGATTCCGGGCAAACCGTATATCGGTATTGAGGTGCCAAACAGTACCCGCGAAATGGTGCGTCTGATTGAGCTGGTGCAAACCCCGAAATTTGAAGATCAGGATGGCATCCTGTCGATGGCGATGGGTAAAGATATTTCTGGTAATCCGGTGATTACCGAACTGGGCAAAGCGCCGCATATGCTGGTTGCGGGGACCACCGGTTCGGGTAAATCGGTGGCGGTGAACTCGATGATTCTGTCGATGTTGCTTAAATACAAGCCGGATCAACTGCGTTTAATTCTGATTGACCCGAAACAGCTGGAACTGGCCAACTATAACGATATTCCACATTTGTTAACGCCGGTGGTAACTGACATGAAAGATGCGGTCAGCGCCCTGAACTGGTGTGTCAATGAAATGGAACGCCGTTATAAGCTGATGTCATTCCTGAAAATCCGTAAACTCAGCGACTATAATCGCAAGGTTGAAGAAGCACTGGCTAATGGCGAGGACCTGATTGATCCGACCTGGAAACCGGGCGATTCAGCAACCCAGGAACGTGCACCGCGCTTGACGCCGTTACCATCAATTGTGATTGTGGCGGATGAGTTTGCCGACATGATTATGCAGGTCGGTAAAAAAGCCGAAGAAATGATTACCCGTCTGGCGCAGAAATCACGTGCAGCTGGGATTCACTTATTGCTGGCTACCCAGCGTCCATCGGTGGATGTCATTACCGGTCTGATCAAGGCCAACATCCCGACTCGCGTGGCCTTGCGCGTGAACTCAAAAATTGACTCACGGACTATTCTGGATGCTGGCGGGGCAGAAGACCTGCTCGGTCATGGTGACATGCTGTTCCTTGGACCAGGTAAAATTGAACCGGAACGTGTGCATGGTGCCTTTATTTCCGATGATGAAGTCAACCGGATTTGTGATGCCTGGCGTGAACGGGGTTCACCGGATTATGTCGATGAAATTCTGACTCCATTTGATGAAGAACCAGCGTCACGTGGTTTTGAAGATGGTGGTGATGGCGGATCAGACCGTGATGCGCTGTATGACCAGTGTGTGGCCTTTGTGCTGGAAACCCGTAAAGTATCGGTATCGTCTTTACAGCGTAAGTTTAGCCTCGGTTATAACCGTGCGGCGCGTATTGTCGATCAGATGCAGGAGCAGGGTATTGTCAGTGAACAGGGTCCGAACGGCAAGCGTGAAATTCTGGTTTAAGCTGTTCTCGATCTTTATAAACAAAGCCCACCAATAGGTGGGCTTTTTATCGGCAGTGCGACTTAAGCAAATTTTGCCAGTACTGCCAAGAATTCTGCGCTTTGTCGCGGGAATTCTGCAATCACGTCATGAATGCGCTGTCCTTCAGGATTGGTGGCATTTACATCACGGCCATCGGCAACAAACTGGGTCAGTAAGCGCTCATAGTCTGTTGGGCGCATATGTTTAAATGCATGGTAAAGCACATGGAAATCAGCATTCACGCCATTCGGAGGAAGCTGATTCAGGTAGGCAAATACACGCTCATCTGACCATTCTTCATTGAATGTTGCTGGTTGAGACAATGCCATCGCAATCTCCTGGAATAGTTTTTCGAAATGAAAAAAAGGCAAAATATGAGTTCGCAAGAGGCAAAGTGTCTTTGTGCACTTTATCTTGAAGCACAGCTTCTCGTCTTGCGGCTGGGCAAATCCTTAAAGCAATGCTTTAAGTTTGCTATTTCCGCCTCATATTCTGCCTTGATTCAATTTGCTTGACTAATCAAAAATCAGATTATCGCTCTTCAGGCAAATTGATATTCATTTCAAGCATTTCAATGTTGGCTTCAGAACGTACCGACATTTGA
This sequence comes from Acinetobacter sp. Brlt_5, assembly GCF_051949055.1. NCBI lineage: Bacteria > Pseudomonadati > Pseudomonadota > Gammaproteobacteria > Moraxellales > Moraxellaceae > Acinetobacter > Acinetobacter sp. Brlt_5. The sequence continues at coordinate 119,635 of NZ_JAYJLP010000003.1, read as the reverse complement.
ATGTGCTGTTCATCGACACCGCGGACATAGCGGTTCACGACCTGCATGATTTCTTTTTTCATCTGGTCAATTTTGTCCTGGCTCAGGCGGCGGCCTAAACCATTTTCAGAAGCAACAATGACTTTTAAACGATCCTTGGCGGTTTGAGCACTTGATGCTTTTTCTTCGCTGCTAAATAATTTACTCCAGAATCCTGCCATAATTACGCTCCAAATAATCGTGCTAACCAACCTTTAGGTTTAGCAGTAATGTGACGGTATGGACGCTCTTCACCCAAGAAACGTGCCACCAGGTCATCATACGCCTGACCCGCTTCAGTTTCGCTATACAGAATGACTGGCTTACCTTCGTTAGATGCTTGCAGAACGCTTTTACATTCTGGAATTACACCTAAAGTTGGTACACGTAAAATATCTTTTGAAATATCGTCAATGGTGAGCATTTCCTGTTTATCGGCACGTTCCGGATTGAAACGTGTGATACATAAATGCTTACGGATACGTCCTTCGTTTTGTTCTACTTTTTTGGTTTTGCTGTCGAGCATGCCAATAATACGATCCGAGTCACGTACTGAAGAAATTTCAGGGTTGGTCACAATAATCGCTTCATCGGCATGGTACATGGCTAAAATGGCGCCACGCTCAATCCCTGCTGGTGAGTCACAGATAATGTAATCAAACTCTTGAGCAAGCTCATCCATGACACGTGCCACACCTTCATCGGTCAGGGCATCTTTATCACGAGTTTGAGAAGCAGGTAAAATATAAAGGTTTTCAATATCTTTATCGCGAATTAATGCTTGTTGTAAACGCGCTTCATTATTTAAAACATTCACAAAATCATAAACAACGCGACGTTCACAACCCATGATCAAGTCCAGGTTACGCAAACCCACGTCAAAATCGATAACAACAGTTTTGTGGCCACGTAGGGCTAAACCTGTTGCAAAAGATGCACTCGTTGTAGTTTTACCTACGCCACCTTTGCCTGATGTTACGACAACAATTTTCGCCACCGAATCCACTCCTGTTATGGTTTAAATCCCCCTTTTGTGTATGGGGTTTTTTGGTGTTTATTTATACATTAAAATTCCAGAGCTTCAAATACAAGCTCTTGGTTGTCATTTAGGTAAATATGTACCGGTTTTTTCGTTACGTGCGGGGGAATATCGTCCGCCACACAGTAAGTGCCTGCAATAGATACCAATTCTGCTTCTAGGGAATGACAGAAAATTCGTGCTGAACTGTTCCCACCTGCGCCGGCAATGACTCTACCACGAACGCTACCATAAATATGTATATTTCCTGAAGCAATCACTTCCGAACCGCTGTTAATACCAGCTTTCAAGATAATATCGCCCTGGTTCTGGACCAGACATTGACCGGTACGCAGAATTTCATCGTGATAAGAGGTCACATGCGAAATTCGTGCCGCTGCAGCTTCTACCACCGCGGCTTCTGCGGCAGGCGCTTCAGGTTCTGCCGGAGTTTCAATGACCTGTTCCTGGGTGGCTTTGATCTGTTGTAACTGACGATCTTGCGGAATTACCGGGAACTGGATGGCACGCGCCTGTTCCGACAGAATGCCTTCTACCACGGCCAGTGGCTGTACATTCAGATCAATCAGCAGTTGAATCAGGGCAATTAACTCCTGATCTACCGAACTTTCAATCACCGCCGGAATTTGGGGTGGAAACCCTTTTTGTAACATTGGGCTCAATTGCTGGCGGATCGCATCATGATCATCTGTATCTAAGCTAATGCGAATCGCATTGACCATTCTGCCTTTTATCCGTATGTCAGCCATAATGATTCCTTAAGACTTCTGACCTGTTCATTGTTGTCGAAGTAAATGTTGTAAATAGAGCAAATCCTAGAACAATTCGGCCGAATACTCTAGCCGAAGGTTTAAATATTTTTATTGCTGGTTATTCTTTGTCAGTTTCCTGCTCATTCAGGATCTGTTGCCACTTTTTCACTTTCACCTGTTTGCGAATGGCTTCCAGGGTTTCAAATACCGCAGATTCCACCAACGCATCAATATGCGGATTATGTTCAATCTCGATCTGGCTGACTTTGTCGGCAATATGCGCATAGGCCACATTATCTGGCAAGCTGTCATGATGGGCAAAAGGCTGAATCATCCCTTGGGTAATATTTTCGCCCAAACGTTGGCCAATGCTTTGAATCTGCCGTTCCATACGTCCACCGACAATTGGCAGCAGACGCAGTAACTGGGTCAGCTCCGGGGTATCTTCAATGGCCTGACTCACCACCTGACCGACATTTTCGGCAATGCTCTGACGCTGGCTCTGCAATTCTTTACCCAAAGATTGCTGCAAGATGTCGGCCAGTGCTGCGGCCAGCAGTTTGCGGTGCTGCTCGACCAGATCATCAATAAACTGGCGATGACCAGTGCTGCTGCTCAGTTCACGTTGCAGGTTATTGACAATGGTCAGCACAATCCGGCTCGACAGTTCTTCCATCACCAGGTTGTAATAAAAGTTGGCGCGTCGGAAGATGCTGTCCGGAATAACCTTGTAGCCATGACTATACAGGTTATAGCCAATCGCCACGGCACGTAATAAACGCAGAAAACGCAGCTGTGGCAGAATCGACAGCACTTCATACCAGTGCACGAAAGGGAAGAACCACCAGCGGGCATGATGCCGGAAAATAATCGCCAGGCCCCAGCGTACCAGTAACTCGATAATCAGGAAGGTGGTAAACCAGCCTTCGGTAATAATTACCCAGGGACGCAGTTCCGTGCGATAAAACTGCAATACCTCTGGCAGCTGAATAAAGTTGAAGAGCCAGTCACCAAAATCACTCATCAAAATGGCATTGGCACTCAGGCAGAACAGGTTGATGAGAATTAACGCCATCATAAAGATGTCGTATACCAGCACCACTTTCCAGCTCCATGAGTCCTTTCTGACAAAGTGAAAGGAAGATTTGATCACCGGTTCTTCGCGTTTCTTCATAATGCTTTTGGTACTCGCTTATTGCTCAGCAAATTTCTGTTTCATCTCATGAATGAGCTGATCTTTCTCTGTCCAGAGTTGATGCACCCAGTCCTGAAAACGTTCCCGATAGGCGGCATCTTCTTCATAATCGCCACCCAGCACCCAGTCTGGAATGTCAATTTTCCGCAGATTGACCGCAATACGCGGCACTTCGCCCAGCCAGAATTCGCCATAGCCCGGTGCGCCGTCCGGATACACAATGGTCATATCTACCAGCGCATCAATTTCATTGCCCAGAATATTCAGCGCCAAGGCCAGACCGCCAGCTTTGGGTTTCAGCAGATGCTGATATGGTGATTGTTGCTGATCATGTTTTTCCTGGGTAAAGCGCGTGCCTTCCAGATAGTTGAGCAGGGTAAACGGCTGGCTGAGCAGCTGTTCGCAGGATTTACGCGCTTCCAGCATGTCGCGGTCTTTTAGCGCCGGATTTTTGGCAATCTGTTCTTTGGTATGCCGCTTCATCATCGGGAAGCCCAGAATTTTAAAGGCCTGTCCGACAAAAGGAATGAAGATCAGTTCCCATTTGGTAAAGAAACGGGTCAGTGGCATACGGGTTAAACCGAAATACTGGTTGACGGTGGTATCGACCCAGCTCTGGTGATTACAGGTCATTAAATAACGGCCCTGCATGCTCAGTTCCAGACCATCTTCAATACTGATGTCCCAGTGGGTATTCGGTAATACATGGTCAATCAGCCAGTTGTTGACACTCAGCCAGCTGTTGGTAATCTGGATATTGGTCTGGTCGACCTTGGCCGATTTCTTGAACAATTTGGTCAGGCCCAAAGCCAGTACCGGCGGTCCATGTAAAAAAGTGCTGCCGGTGATCACTGAGCTGACCGTAAGCCCTTTTGTGATTTTTTTTAAGAGCGGTTGCTTATTGGTTTTAGATGACATAAACAGTCCTGAATATAAAAACAACTTATACGAAGTTCTGCCCAATATAATTGTTGTTTTTAAAATAAAAAAGTGTTGAAGTGAAACTGTGTAGGAATTATGGTGAACTTATGCGTAGAACAACATGAGATTATTGCAAATTGTAAATAAAAGTTTATTTATTAACAAAAAATCAATGGTCTAAGCACTTTATTTCATCCAAACTTTCCCATATACGAAAAACACAAGTAAGGAGGCATGCGATGCGTGCACTAGCAATTTCAGCAGTAGTCGGGGCAATGGTATTAACAGGTTGTCAAACCACTGGTAATAACCTGGGCGGCGTAGAATATGACAAAACCGCATTAGGAACCATTATTGGTGCGGCAGCAGGTTATGGTATTTCTAAAGGGAATGCCAATACCAGCGCACAAAACAACCGTGCAGCAGCAATTGGTGCAATTGTAGGTGGTGCTGCTGGTGTTTATCTTGACAATAAAGAGAAAAAATTACGTCAGGCTACTGCGGGTACAGGCGTAGACGTTAACCGTAATCCAGATGGTTCAATCAACCTGGTAATGCCTGGTGCGATTACATTTGACACTAACAAGTCAAACATCAAACCAAACTTCTATGCAACATTGAACAAAGTTGCTCAAGTTCTGACTGAAGACAGCCAAAGCGGTATTTTGGTAACTGGTTATACAGATAGCACTGGTAATGACTCAATCAACATTCCATTGTCTCAAGCACGTGCACAATCTGTTGCGAACTACCTTGCTGGTCAAGGCGTAGCACGTACTCGTATTAATGCACAAGGTCTTGGTTCAGCGAACCCGATCGCAGACAACTCAACTGCGGCTGGTAAAGAACAAAACCGTCGTGTTGAAATCGCAGTATATGCCGTTCAGTAATCACTGATTTTGCAGAAAAACCACCTTCGGGTGGTTTTTTTTATGACCAGAAAAGCAGCATTTTAGATTAGGCAACTGTGGTGGAGATGACTATAATCGAGCTCGAACCGAAATAGAGGAAACACTATGTCACTGGCAAGTCAACTCAATGACAAGCAACTTGAAGCCATGAAATATACTCAAGGACCCTTGTTAGTGCTTGCAGGTGCAGGTTCAGGTAAAACCTCGGTGATTACCCGGAAAATTGCCTATCTGGTGCAGCAATGCCGTATTCCGGCACACCGGATTACCGCCATGACCTTTACCAACAAGGCCGCGCGTGAAATGAAAGAGCGGGTTGGTAAACTGCTGTCGCGTGAAGAAGCCAAAGGTCTTTCGGTCTCGACCTTCCATACGTTCGGTTTAAATTTACTGCGTTTAGAGCTGAAACATACCCCGCTTAAAGCCAACTTTTCAATTCTGGATGCCGACGACTGCAAACGCATTCTGATGGATCTGATGCATCGCGACAATTTATCGGGTGCAGAAAGCAAAGAGCTGATTGCGCGGGCCATGAAAATGATTTCGGACTGGAAAAATGACCTGATTCCACCGGAGCAGGCACATACAACCTGTGAAACGCCAGAAGATATCCAGATGGCGCATTTATATCAGCTGTATGAGCGTAATTTACGTGCCTATAACGCAGTCGATTTTGATGACCTGATTGTGATGCCAACCCGGTTATTGCAGGAAAATGCTGAAGTCCGCGATAAATGGCAAAACCGGGTGCGTTATTTGCTAGTCGATGAGTATCAGGACACCAACACCGCGCAGTATATTCTGGTCAAACTTCTGGTCGGGGTAATGGGACAGTTCACCGCCGTAGGGGATGATGACCAGTCCATTTACGCCTGGCGCGGCGCCAAACCGGAAAATATGGCGCTCTTAAAAGAAGATTTCCCAAATTTAAAAGTGATCAAGCTGGAGCAGAACTACCGCTCCACCAGCCGGATTCTAAAAGCGGCCAATACTGTAATTGGCAATAACCCGCATATTTTTGACAAAAAACTCTGGTCGGACAAAGGCCATGGTGAAGTCATCCGGGTGATTACCTGCCGCAATGATGATGATGAAGCAGAGCGCGTGGTCAAAGACCTGATCACGCATAAACTGATGAACGGTAAAAACTGGAAAGATTATGCGATTTTGTATCGCGGTAACTTCCAGGCGCGTATTCTGGAAACCCAGCTGCGCCAGATGCAGATTCCGTACAAGCTGTCAGGAGGTCAGTCTTTCTTCGCCCGGGCAGAAATTAAAGATGTGATGAGCTATTTACGGCTGATTATTAACCCGGAAGATGACAGTGCTTTCCTGCGCATTATCAACACGCCAAAACGTGCCATCGGCCCGGTGACCTTGGAAAAACTGGGCTTATTTGCACAGGAAAACCATCTGTCCTTGCTGGCGGCAGCAGGTGATCAGCGTTTGACCATGGCCATTCCGAAAAAAGCCACGACTCAGCTGGCCGAGTTTGCCGACTTTATCCAGAACTTTACCCGTGAATTGCTGGAAGATGATGAACCGGTGCCAATCATCCGCCAGATGATGAACGAAGCTGGTTATATCGACTACGTCAAAGAAAGCGCCGCCACGCCTGCGCAGGAAAAAACCAAGCTGGACAATATTGAAGTGCTGTACAGCAGTATTCAAAGCCTGATTAACCGCGCTGAAGATGTGGACGAAAAAAATATTGAAAGCGTGATCCGTAAAATGGTGCTGCTGGATATGCTGGAGCAGCAACAGGAGGAAGAAGACACTGACAAGGTCAACTTATTAACCTTGCATGCCTCCAAAGGTCTGGAATTTCCGTATGTCTATTTAATTGGACTGGAAGAGGAAATTCTGCCGCATAAAAACTCGATTGTGGCTGAGACGGTCGAAGAAGAACGCCGTTTGATGTACGTGGGCATTACCCGTGCGCGTCAAGGCCTCACCATTACCCTGGCCGAGCAGCGTAAGGCTGGCGGGCAGATGAAACAGATGACCCCAAGCCGCTTCCTGGATGAAATGCCACAAGATGAGCTGGAATGGCTGGGTCGCAAGAAAAAGCTGGCTGGCGATATCGATCCGAAACTGCAGGCCCAGCATTATCTGGAAAATTTACGTGCGTTAATTAAACGCTAAACCATTCATTGATATAAACAGGAATTACTGATGAAAGTTCAGGTAAAAGTGCTTGATGCACGTTTGGGCCAAGAATGGCCAATGCCAACCTATGCCACCTCTGGTTCGGCAGGTTTGGATTTGCGTGCCTGCGTGCATGAGACCACTGTCATTGAGCCGGGTCAAACCGTATTGGTGAAAACCGGTCTGGCGATTTATATTGAAGATCCGCATTTTGCCGGTTTAATTCTGCCGCGTTCGGGTCTGGGCCATAAACACGGTATTGTGCTCGGCAACCTGGTTGGCCTGATTGATTCTGACTATCAGGGAGAGCTGATGGTGTCGGTATGGAACCGTGGTCAGACTGCATTTAGCCTGGAACCAGGTGAGCGTCTGGCGCAATATGTGCTGGTGCCGGTGGTACAAGCCCAGTTTGATCTGGTTGAGGAATTTGAAGCCACCGAACGTGGTGCTGGCGGTTTTGGCCATACCGGTAAAGCTTAAAATCTGCTTGAATGATAAAGCCTAAACATTAGGCTTTATCACAACACGCTAGAAAGTAACGCAACAAACACTTAAAATTACATTTTGTAGCGTGAATTCTGTTTTCGGCCGCATAGAATCAGTTCTTATATTAACTTATATTAAAAAGCCTAAAACAATCATTCTCCCTATTCATATATAAAGTAGTTCTGCCATGGATATTCAACAGTCCAGTTTCCCTTTTCAGGTTTTCCGTGCTTACGACATTCGTGGCAAGGTGACTTTGCTGACGCCTGAACTGGTGCAAGCGGTGGCGTTGGGTTTGGCCGTACAAATTAAAAACACGGGCAGCACACGTGTGGTGATTGGTTATGATGCCCGTCTCAGCAGTCCGGCCTATGCCGATCTGATCATGCAGGTGCTCCAGCAGCAGGGCTTAAGCCCGACCTTAATGGGCTGCTGTTCCAGTCCGATGCTGTATTACATCGCCCGCCAGTTTGATGGCAATGGCATTATGGTCACGGCCAGTCACAATGCCAAATCTGACAATGGTATTAAATGGATTCTGGGTGGAGAACCACCGACGCCAGACAAAATCCAGCAGGTGGCGGCCCATGCCAGCAACTATTTTCTGGCGCATCGCCAGCAGCCTGTGGCTGAACAGCCGCATCAGATTTATTCGGAATTTTGCCTGCAATATCAGCAGGCGCTACTCGATGATATTCAATTACAGCGCCGTTTTAAGGTGGTGCTCGATGGTCTGCATGGTTCAGCGGGTCGCTGCGCTGCGCTGGTCTTGCAAAAACTGGGCTGCGAGCTGATCACAATCCGCTGTGAGGCCAATGGGCATTTCCCCGATCATGCCCCAGATCCCTCTCAGGAAAAACATTTAAGCAAGCTGAAACAGGCGGTACAGCAGCATCAGGCAGATTTAGGCATTGCACTGGATGGCGATGGCGACCGTCTGGTTCTGGTCGATGAACAGGCCAAAGTGATTGGTGCAGACCGTTTGCTGGCGCTGTTTGCCGAAATGTGTTTACAGCAGCATCCACAGCATGAAGTGGTGTTTGATGTGAAGTGTTCGACCATGGTGCGTAATACGGTACGCGCGCTGGGTGGCCATCCGGTAATGATTCGTACCGGCAGCACCTTCCTGCGTCAGTATCTGGCGCAATCAAAGGGAAACGCGGTGTTTGGCGGTGAATATGCCGGGCACTATGTCTTTAATGACGGGCGTGGCTTTGGTTATGATGATGGCCTGTATGCTGCGCTGCGGGTAATGGAATATTTAAGCCAGCGCCCGGAGCGAAGCCTGTCTGAACTGCTGGCCAAATATCCTGAACGCTGCTGTACTGAAGATACTTATATCAGCACCCACAACATTGCTTCAGCGCATGTTTTACATGAGCTTGAAACCTTAAGTCAGCCATTGGCCGCACAATTAAGTAAAATTGATGGCGTTCGACTTGATTTTGAAGATGGTTTTGGCATTATTCGAGCATCGAATACGGGCGAATATTTTACAGTACGTTTTGATGCCGATAATCCGGCACGATTAGCGGATATTCGTCATACCTTTGTTTCCATGCTGAGCAACCGTTATCCGCAGATTGCTCAAGACATTTTAGATGCTCAATAAGGAGAGGCGCATGCCACAGCAACAGACTGGCATCGACAAAGCACAGATTCTGACAGAAGCTTTGCCGTATATTCAACGTTTTATGGGTAAAACGCTGGTCGTGAAATATGGTGGCAATGCCATGACCGATCCTGAGCTGGAAAGTTCATTTGCACGTGACATTGTGCTGCTTAAAACGGTCGGTTTAAACCCGATTGTGGTGCATGGCGGTGGTCCACAGGTCGATTCCTTCCTGAAACAGCTGGGCCGCGAATCTGACCGTATTGATGGCATGCGCGTGACTGATCCGGCGACCATGGAAGTGGTGGAAATGGTGCTTGGCGGTAGCGTGAATAAATCTATCGTCAATTTAATTAACCAGCATGGCGGCCGTGCCATTGGTTTGACCGGTAAAGATGGCAACCTGATTCGGGCCAAAAAACTGCTGATGGAAAAAACCGCAGAAGATGGTTCAGTACAGAAAATTGACTTAGGCTTGGTCGGCGAAGTGGTCGGCGTGAAAACCGACGTACTGGAAATGTTTACCCAAAGCGATTTTATTCCGGTGATTGCGCCGTTAGGCGTCGACGAAGACGGTAATACCTATAATATTAATGCCGATCTGGTCGCTGGTAAGGTGGCTGAAGCTTTGGGCGCAGAAAAACTGATTCTGTTGACCAACATTACGGGTGTACTGGATGCCAACAAGAATCTGCTGACCGGTTTAACCACTCAGGAAGTCGATCAGTTAATTGAAACCGGCGTAATTTATGGCGGTATGATTCCGAAAGTAGGCTGTGCGCTGGATGCCGTCAAAAATGGCGTGGTCAGTGCGCATATTGTCGATGGCCGTGTGCCACATGCCTCTTTGCTGGAAGTCTTTACTGACCATGGAGTGGGCACTTTAATTACCAACCGTGCCGCCAAACACTAAGAGTTAAAACAACTCAAGGTCTCTAAGGAGGCCTTTTTTTATGGCTGATTTTTGGTCATTGAATTGTCATCTGCATCGCCTAGTGTATAGGCAGAACATTAGGAGTGCTGATCGATGTTAGCCAAACTCAATCAATATCGACAAAATTTGAGTTTTCCTTTAAGCAAAAAAAATCATGCCAAATATGATTTTAAAACCACAACAAAAACAGAATATAGCTTTGAATGGGTTGAAAATTTAAAACAGTTAAAAGAAGTACAGCAATTCCGCGCCGAGCAGTTTGCAAACCAGTTCGGTTTGCAGTTTGAGCATGGACTGGATCAGGATGTTTACGATTTTGGCTGCGAACATGCCGTATTAAGGGATAAGGCCAGTGGGGAAATTGTGGCCTATACCCGATTAAAACTGTTTCAGGGGTATGAACTGGCGCAAAGTTATAGTGCCAGCGAATTTGCCATTGAAGAGCAATTAAAGCATCTCAACAATATTGTGGAAATTGGCCGTACCTGCGTGCATCCACGGCATCGGGCCGGTAAAGCTCTATCCATTTTATGGCTGAATCTGGTGCCCAAAGTACTGTGGAGCATGAAAGCCCGCTATTTGATTGGCTGTGTTAGTGTGCGTTTAGAAGGCAATGAAGCGCGTGCCTATCATACCCATCAGTATATCCAGCAGTTAAGCGAACAGCAGCGCTGTAGCATTGCCTCGAAACAGGCGTATATTCCGCAGGCCTCTGAAATGACTTCGCTGAAACAGGGCCGGATTCCCAAGCTGTTTGATATTTACCTGAAAATGCAGGGCAAGCTGTCCACCGAAGCCTATTATGATCAGGAGTTTAACTGTCTGGATTATTTTGTCTTTGTCGAAATGAACCAGGTGCTAAAAAAGATGGTACTCAAGAAAAATACCCGCCACATTGTGGAATAAATAAAACTTTGCAGCGATTGTGATTTGCATGGCCTGACAGAGTCATGCACAATAAATGCAGTTTTAATCAGATGTTGAAGTCTTGTATGTGCCAGTTACTCGGAATGAATTGTGCAACACCTACTGATATTACCTTTTCATTTCGTGGTTTTTCACAACGTGCTGGCATAACTTCCGACCATAGTGATGGCTTTGGCATCGCCTTTTTTGAAGACAAGGCCTGCCGCTTATTTGTCGATAACCAGTCGGCAGTGGAATCACCGATTGCCGAGCTGGTACGCAACTATCCAATTAAATCACGCAATGTGATTGCGCATATTCGCAAAGCCACGCAAGGCAAAATTACCCTGGAAAATTCCCATCCCTTTATTCGGGAGCTGTGGGGACGCCACTGGATTTTTGCCCATAATGGCGATTTACACCATTTTGATCCAGCCTTAAGCGGTCATTTTACCCCGGTGGGCAATACCGATAGCGAGCGGGCATTCTGTTATTTGCTCGATCAGATGGTACTGAAATTCGGTTTTGTGGAACCGTCTTTAGAGCAGCTCTTTGAACTGCTGACCGAAATTTCCCCGAAAATTGCCGAGCATGGCACCTTTAACTTCTGTCTGTCTAATGGTCAGGCGCTGTTTAGCTATGCCACCACCAAACTGCACTGGCTGGTGCGTGAATACCCGTTTAAACCGGCACAATTAATTGATATTGATGTCGAGGTCGATTTTAGCCAGGTTACCACACCGGAAGATCGGGTGGCGGTGATTACCACTGAACCGTTGACTCAAAATGAAACCTGGCAGGCTTTTAGCCCCGGCGAAATGATTTTATTCCAGCAGGGACAGCCGATCAGAAAACAGCTGACTTATATTGAACGTTTGGAAAAAGAACGTCTGAATCCGGAATTAAAACGGATTACCCGCGCCGATCAATATTAATCTACTGTTGTATATTTTATTTTAAATAGTGCCGTATTTTATTTAAGTCTAAAAATACGGCAGAAAATAATAAAACGGTTAAATAATAACTGACTCTTTTGCTCAGGTTAAAATAATATAAACATTATAAAACAAGGATTTGTGTGAATTTGTTGGCAGAAACAGGAATCCCAAGTAAATCACTTCATTTTTATTTTAAATTAAATATGGCTACTATGCTCAAAGCTTATAAATCATTTGATTCAGGGGTGGTCGTATGAAAATGAAGTGGATTCCAGAATATAATACTGGCATCGATGTGATTGATGACCAACATAAACGTATTCTTGATTATATTAACGAAATTGTCGAGATTGGTGAAAATACCGATCGTGCCCGTATTAAACAGATTCTCGATAATATTATTGACTATACCCAGTCTCATTTTACCTTTGAAGAATCTTTACAAGAAGAAGCCGGTTATAAATACCGCGTACCACATAAACGCGTACATGACTTATTTATTAAAAAAATCGAGTCGTATCGTGAACGCTTTGAAATGGGGCATTCCATTGAAGGAGAACTGCACGAAGTGTTGTCAAAATGGTTAATTAACCATATTCAGCATGATGATGCAGATTATGTTGGCGCTGTAAAAGAAAATATGATGGGTATTATTCAGGAAAAAGAAAAGAAAAAAGGTAAAAACTGGTTTGCCCGTTTCTTCTCATAAACAGAATAAATTACTGCACAATTAATAAAACCAGAGAACAACAATATTGGACTAAAAACTAGCGCAGCAAACCATTGATGGCAATGGTTTGCTTTTTCTTTTTTAGTTTTTGATTTTCCCGGGTGACAAGGGCAAAATAGCGATAGATTTTTATTAGGAAAGCATCATGCAGGACAATGCTATGTCACGATGGTTATCGCCGCTGATGGCATTTTGTTTATCATTTATTCTGATTGCCACACTGGCACCGGTCACTGGCATTCAGCTGGAACGTCAACTGGACTTCTGGCTGCTGTGGTTAGGTACCATGCTGGTGCTGGCCTTGCCATTGACCTATATGGAAATTGCGCTGGCCAAGCGCTCAAAAACTACAGCCTTGCAGGCTCTATCCAGTTTGACCCGTGATGCCGATGCCTCTGCACAGTGGCGTCTGGTGGGCTGGCTGGCCGCGGTGTTTATTCCATTTTTAGCAGGCGCGATGCTGTTTAATGTCAGCCAAATGCTGACCCAGCTGGCACTGCCAACGATTCTACCGTTGTGGATTTTTATTGGCTTGGCACTGGTTGCCATGGCATTGTCTTTTATTTCGCGTCTGCTGCTGCTTGGCCTGACTGCGGTCGGTGTGATTGCTGCCTTTATTCTGGCGCAAGTGATGGGTGCTCCGGTTGCTGAATGGCAAATGACCGCGCTTGAGTTTGGCGAGTGGGGCAATGCTACGGTCTTGGCGTTGGTGGCCAGTGGCCTAGGTCTGGGGCTGTACTGGCAAACCAGTTTGCCGGCGGTACAACAGCAACAGGTGGCGACCAAAACCGTGTTCCCGATCTGGCTGGCGCAATTACTGGCCGTGGTTGCCTTTGCTTTCTTTGCCGCGACTGCTCAGCTACCCGCTTTTGCGCTGGCTTTTGCTGTGGTGATGGCTGCTGCGCTCATCCTGCAACTGGCACGTGAACAGTTGGCACAGCGTCAGATTGCAGTGGCAATTCAATGGATCATTCTGCTGGCAGCCACGTTGATCTGGGCCATTCCAGGTCTGGCCAGTGTGTTAAATCCGCTGCTGATGATCTGGGGCCTGGTGATTTGTCTGATTTATGCGATTTTCGCCGGTTGGATCATGAAAATCAGTCATTTGCGTAAATCCATGAACTTCAGCAGTGAAGCCTTTTATAACCTGTGGCGTATTGCCATCCGTATTGTCTTGCCACTGGCAATTATTGCTGCGCTGCTGGCCGTGATTGGACAAATGTTCTGATGACTGCGCAGTATGTCTGGGTGGCTTTTGCCTCAGCCGAACAGCAGTTTCATCTGGCAGTGCCGTATCAAAATGGCATGACTGCGCTGGATGCGATTCAGCAGAGCGGGATTAGCGAACAGGTCAGTTTGCCTGAACCGCTGCAACTGGGAATTTTTGGTAGCCGTTTAACCGATGCGCAGCAGCCACTGCAACCGGGTGACCGGGTCGAGATTTACCGGCCGCTGACCATTAATCCGAAAGATATCCGCCGCAAACGAGCAGCGAAAAACCCGGTGGGCCGCTATGCCAAAGGCAATCGCTTTAAGCAATTGAGTTCATAAGAAAAACCCCTCACTGAGGGGTTTCTTTTTATCTGAAAGGGGCTATAGTGGGGGCGCGGTTAAAATTGCTTCTTTTGAACCCGGTAAGCCTGGTTGCTGTTCAGGAATGGTTTCTAAACCTTCAATTTTCTGCACAATACCGGTTTGATCGAAGTAGATTTTTAAGTGTTGACCTTGTGCAGCGGGAATCTTGGCTTTTTTAGCATAGGTTCCTGGGATATAATGGTAAATATAGTCCCAACGTAAAGGATTCATTGGATCTGAAATGGTTGGGCTACCAAGCAAAAAGCGGACCTGTTGGTGGCTCATGCCGACCTGAATTTTTGCAGCTTGTGCTTGGGTTAAGGGGGTGCCTTGAGGAATATCTACTTTATAAACGCCCAAGGTCGAACAACCCATGAGCAATGAAGTGACGAATAACGTCAACATGACTTTTTGCATTTTGCTACACTATCCCAATTAATTATTGATGCATTCGATCCAAGCATAGATCATACTGCATCTTAACTTTGTTGCATATTCCAACTTTAATTTTGTTGAGAGACCTTTTTTCATGCCTATTTCAAATCAAGATCTACGCAAAGCTGGCCTTAAAGTTACACTTCCACGAATTAAAATATTGGAATTATTAGAAAATTCAAGACAACATCACTTAAGCGCGGAAGATATTTACAAGACTTTACTCGAACAGGGTGAAGATGTGGGTTTAGCAACTGTGTATCGCGTGTTAACACAGTTTGAAGCCGCGGGGATTATCGAGCGTCATAATTTTGAAAATAATCATTCGGTTTTTGAAATTATGCAGGAAGATCACCACGACCACCTGGTATGCCAGAACTGTAATAAAGTGGTGGAATTTACCAACGACGTGATTGAACACGAACAGCATGAAGTGGCGAAAAAGTTTGGTTTTGAACTGACCGGTCACTCACTGAATTTATATGGCTACTGCGATGCGCCGGAATGCCGCGAAGCGTTCCGTAAAAAATAAGCGCAAAACTGCCCATCAATAAATCAACCCATAAAAACAGGCTGAAGATCAGCCTGTTTTTTTTGCCTAAAATTATTGCCCGTCGAAGGTAATATTCGAAGTGGCATGCATTAAACGCTCGCCGCCTTCTTCCGACAGCTTGATTTGCAGACGCAAATCGTTTGGTGAGTCAGCATGTTTCAGGGCATCTTTGTAGCTGATCTGCTTGGCTTTATACAGGTCATACAGGGCCTGGTCAAAGGTTTGCATACCCAACTCACGTGAACGCTTCATCAGGTCTTTAATTTCGTGCACATCGCCTTTACGGATTAAATCGGACACCAGTGGCGAGTTAATCAGCAGTTCAATCGCGGCACGACGTGAGTTGCCATCAATAGTAGGAATCAGCTGCTGTGCCACAATGGCTTTCAGGTTCAGTGATAAATCCATAAACAGCTGGCCATGACGGTCAGCCTCAAAGAAATGGATAATCCGGTCAATGGCTTGGTTGGCGTTGTTGGCGTGCAGGGTGGCAAATACCAGGTGACCGGTTTCGGCAAAGGCAATTGCATAATCCATGGTTTCACGTGAACGGATCTCACCAATCAGGATCACATCTGGGGCCTGACGCAAGGTGTTTTTCAGTGCCACTTCAAACGAATCGGTATCAATGCCTACTTCACGCTGGGTAATAATACAGCCGGCGTGTTCGTGCACAAATTCAATCGGGTCTTCAATGGTGATGATATGACCTTTGGAATTCTGGTTACGATAACCAATAATTGACGCCAAAGAGGTCGATTTACCGGTACCGGTTGCCCCGACAAAGATGATGATGCCACGTTTGGTCATGGCCAGATCTTTTAAAATTGGCGGCAGTTTCAGTTCTTCCATGGTCGGAATTTTGGTTTCAATCCGACGCAGCACCATGCCCGGTTCATCACGCTGCTGAAAAGCGCTGACACGGAAACGTGCGCTTTTATCACGGTTGGTGATGGCAAAGTTACATTCACGGGTATCGGCAAATTCCTTGCGCTGCTTGTCGGTCATAATCGAGTTGAGCAGCTGGCCGACAATTTCCCCGGTCAGTTTGGATTTGGCCACTGGCACAATCTGGCCGTTAATTTTCATGGAAGGCTCAACATCGGCCGTAATAAACAGGTCCGATGCTTTTTGCTGAATCATTAAATTCAATAAATCATTAAAGTCCATAGCGCTGTCCTGGCTTCCTGCACACGATTAGAGGAACGATTCTGGCTGTTTCGCCACAGTACGCGCGGTCTGTGGACTGATCACGCCACGGCTGACCAGGGCTTTCAGACTCTGGTCCAGCGTACTCATGCCGTAGTTGGCACCGGTTTGAATGGCTGAGTACATCTGCGCAACCTTGTTTTCACGAATCAGGTTACGGATGGCCGGAATCCCGATCATGATTTCATGCGCCGCCACACGGCCACCGCCATTTTTCTTGAGCAGGGTTTGTGAAATGACCGCCTGTAAAGATTCAGACAGCATGGCACGCACCATATCTTTTTCTTCGGCCGGAAAGACGTCAATCACACGGTCAATGGTTTTTGCCGCCGAGGTGGTATGCAGGGTACCAAAGACCAGGTGACCGGTTTCTGCCGCGGTAAGTGCCAAACGGATGGTTTCCAGGTCACGCATCTCACCGACCAGAATAATATCCGGGTCTTCACGCAGCGCCGAACGTAGTGCTTCATTAAAGCCATGAGTATCACGATGTACTTCACGCTGGTTGACCAGACATTTTTTAGACTGATGCACAAATTCAATCGGGTCTTCCACGGTCAAAATGTGGTCATAGCGATTGTCATTGATATAGTCAATCATCGCCGCCAGGGTGGTCGATTTACCCGAACCGGTCGGCCCCGTGACCAGCACTAGACCACGTGGATAGTCACAGATATCTCTAAAGATTTGACCCATTCCCAAATCTTCAATGGTCAGCACTTTAGAGGGAATGGTACGAAACACCGCGCCTGCACCGCGGTTCTGGTTAAATGCGTTAACACGGAAACGCGCCACGCCCGGGACTTCAAACGAGAAGTCGGTTTCCAGGTTATCTTCATAATCACGGCGCTGTTTGTCGTTCATGATGTCATAGACCAGCTTGTGGACTTCTTTATGTTCCAAGGCGGGCAAATTGATGCGGCGTACTTCACCATCCACACGAATCAGTGGCGGCATGCCTGCCGACAGGTGTAAATCCGATGCCCCATTTTTTGCCGAAAAGGCCAATAGTTCTGTAATATCCATAAGTTCCCCGAGATCATATAAATCTTAATTATTTTGTTAGAATAATACGGCTTTCCCTCAGCTTAACCAACACCTAGCACGAGGGCAAAGTAAAAAAGATGAATGAAAATGAGAACCGCATCAATGAATAGCCTGCAAAAATCGCGTCAACATGTGTTAGAACAAATTCAGCATGCCTGTCAGCAGGCGCAGCGTGACCCGGCAGAGGTCCAGCTGCTGGCGGTTTCCAAAACCCATCCGAGTGCTGTGTTGCAGGAAATGTACCAGACCGGACAGCGAGCCTTTGGCGAAAACTATTTGCAGGAAGCGCTGGAAAAAATTGAGGCGCTGCAGGATTTAGAGATTGAGTGGCATTTTATTGGCCATGTGCAGCGCAACAAAACCAAACATCTGGCTGAAAAATTTGCCTGGGTGCATGGGGTAGACCGGCTGATTATTGCTGAGCGCTTGTCCAATCAGCGCAGCGATCAGCAGCCGCCACTGAATATCTGCCTGCAGGTCAATATTGATGGACAGGATAGCAAAGATGGCTGTAGCCCTGGCGAAGTACCGGCGCTGGTCGAGCAGATCAGTCGTTTACCGAATTTACGTTTACGTGGCCTGATGGTAATTCCTGCACCAAATAACACTGCCGCCTTTCAGGAGGCCAAACAACTGTTTGATACGGTCAAAGCACAACATGCACAGCCTGCAGATTGGGATACGTTAAGCATGGGCATGTCCGGTGATTTAAATGCAGCAATTGCCGCAGGTTCGACCATGGTGCGGATTGGTACGGCATTATTTGGTGCGCGTGATTATTCGCAATAACGCTGCATTACAATATTCAGCTTATTGTTTGACATCACAGTCCGCTTAGGATAAGTGCCGTTCAATCCGGCGTGGTGGCTCCAGTTTTTGCGCCACCAGCCAGGCAAAACCAATCAGCACCGCCATTGTGATAATCAGGCTGAGCAGAGCTACTCCTAAACCGTGCTGCAGCGTAAACGGAAAACAGCCCAGGATAAAAATCAGCAACGGGAAATGGGTGATATACAGGGTATAGGAAAACTGCGCGGAAGCCGGCCAGATCACCTGAATCTGCCGTTCACCACGCGCCAGTTGTAGCAGCCAGCAGGCCGCTGCAATCCCGATACACAGGTTAAACAGCCTGAAATTTTCGCCAGTATAGTACTGCGCCAGATAAATGGAGTGAAACTGGTAGGCATCAAACAGGGCAATCAGCACCGCCAAGAGCAGAAAACCGGATTTAAAATAGTGCAGTTGGGCGGCTGGAATCTGTTTGCTCCATGCCGGACTGGCAAAAGCAAAAGCCAACAACCAGACCAGAAAATAAATCAGGAACTGGATATTGAGCAGGCTTAAGCCAAGCAGCAGGGTTAAAAACAGCAGGATGCTCCCAGGTCTGAATGTCACCAGACAACCGGCCAGAACATAAAACCAGACTTCATAACTCAGGCTCCAGAGGGCAGCATTGGCCGATACGGTCGGCGTTACAAAACCATTGACGAAAAACAGTGAACCGAGAAAATCGGCTGCACTAATGTCATAGCTGTGCCGGATCATAAAGCTTTGGCTCGCCTCAATGTTATGGGAGCCGGATGCAAAGAAATAGGGCGCCAGTGCATACAATAACAAGGTCAGCAACATGGCAAATAAAAATGGTCCCAGAATACGCTGGCAGCGTTGCCGGCTATAGGCCAAGCCTGAAAACTGTCGATGGCGATGGATATTGTGACGGATGGAATGTCCAATCAGATAGCCGCTTAGAACAAAGAACATCATCACTGCGGCTTGTCCGAGCAGACGCACACCCGAATAGAGGGTTTGATCCAGTGGACCAATAAAGGCCTGAAAACAGTGGCTGAACAGCACCAGAATGGCACTCCATCCGCGCAGGCTTTCCAGCTGCAGGCTGAGCTGCGGCGAGAGCGGACGATAGTGCCAGAACATGGTCTAGCCTACGATCTGCAGGGTACTGGCCCCAGCACCAATTGGTTTGACCTGAATTTGGACCGGAATCCGTTCGTGAATTTCCTGAATATGGGAAATCAGCACCACTTTACGGCCCTGGCTTTGCAGCCGGTCGAGCGCATTCATGACCATATGTAGCGAGGCCGGATCGAGCGTCCCAAAGCCTTCATCAATAAACAGCGATTCCAGTTTCATGGAGCCGGAGGCCATATTGGCAATGGCCAGTGCCAGCGCCAGTGATACCAGGAAGGTTTCACCCCCCGATAAAGACAGTACCGGCCGGATTTCGCCATTCATGTCATGATCCAGAATCGCGAGGCCCAGACTGTTGGGAATACGTTGTAGCTGATAACGCGGCGCCAGTGGCTGCAGTTGCTGGTTGGCATGTTCCACCAGAATATCCAGATGATGTTCCTGGGCAATTTTCTGGAATTTGGTGCCTTCCTTGCTGCCAATTAAATCGGCAATCCGGCCCCAGCGATATTCTTCAGCCTGAATTTTTTCAATCTGGCTCTGGAATTTGGACAGTTGTGCCTGCGCCTGTTGCTGCATGCGTAACTGGGTTTCCAGCTGGTTAAACTGCTCCTGCAAGCTGTTTTTTTCTTGTTCCAGCTGTTCCAGTTGGGTAGTCACCTCATCATAGCTGGCAGTTGGTTGCTGGGCCTGATGCTGCTGGAATTGCTCCTGCAATACATCCAGCGCACTTTGTGCACTGAGCATGGCTTGCTGCTGTTGCTGGATGGCCTGACGCATGGCCTGCCAGCTGGCCAGATCAATACCCAGACACTGCTCAATCTTCTCGGCAGTGAATTGTGGATGCTGGCTTTGCCACTGCTGAATGTTGTGCTGTAGCTGCTGTACACTTTCCAGAAGCTGCTGCTGGCGTGTATGCAGGTCTTGCTGTTTCAGCTGCGCCTGCTGGAATTGCTGTTCCAGCTGACGGCAGTGCAGGTGTTGCTGTTCTACCTGCTGCTGGAGTTGTTGCTGCTGCTCTCGTAACAGCTGCTGCCAGGCTTTGCCGGTATCCAGCACCTGTCCAGCATGTTGCTGGCTGAGATCACGTACCTGCTGGCGCAACTGGCTGCCTTGAGTTTGTGCATGGGTAAGGTCATTGCTCAGCTGTTGCTGTTGCTGCTGATAGAACTGTAGTTGCTGTTCGCCGTCTTTGATCTGGCGCTGTAATTCCTGCTGCTGTTGCAGGCATTGCTCGCGCTGTTGCAGGTATTGAGTCCGGCTGCTCAGCAGGGCAATAAGAGTCTGACACATCTCGGCCTGGTTCGCCCATTGCGCTTGCTGGGCCGGTTCCAGTGCCTGGGTAACCGGTTCAATCAGTTGTTCCAGCTGCTGGAATTGCTGACAGAGTAACTGCAGGGACTGAATCTGTTGCTGCAAATGTTGCAGCTGCTGGGTCTGGCTTTTCAGCTGTTGCTGGCGAGTTTTTAGCTGCTGTAACTGCTGTTGCTGCTGATTTAGCTTGTGTTGCAGTGTGGTCTGCAAGGCGGTCAGATCGTGTGCTGTATCATCCAGCTGTGTGCTTGGGCTGAGCTTTTGAACCTGCTGCAGTTTCTGTTGCACACTGTCTTGAAGCTGGCTAGAGCGTAGCTGTTTCTGTTCCAGCAGGGTTTGCTGTTTGGAATGTTGCAATTGTAATTGCTGGAGCTGCTGCTGGCACTGCTGTTCCTGCTGCTGGGCCTGTTGTAACTGGGTGTCCTGCACCGACTGCAGTGCAGATTCCAGCAAATCCTGATGACTGACAAATGGATGCTCAGTACTACCGCAGACCATACACGGCTGTTCTGCTTGCAGCTGCTGACGCAACTCCTGCACACTTTGTGCCTGCAATAAACGCTGCTGGGCAAAAATCTGTTCCAGCTGTTCACGTGCCGTCTGGGCATTCCGGTAGTGCTGCTGTGCTTCAGTTTGCGCCTGTTGCAAGCTGCTTAGCTCGGCCTGAAGCTGGGTCATGTGCTGCTGTAATTGCTGCTGTTCCTGCTGCTCGTTCAGCATGTGTTGTAACAGGAACAGGGCTTGTTCCAGCTGTTGGCTGTGTTGCTGGTGCTGTACCTGCTGCTGTTCCAGTTCTGTTGCTTGCTGTTCCAGTTCAGCCAGTGAGCCGGCCTGCTGGAGCGCATCGGCCTGTTGCTGTTTTACATCATCTAGCTGCTGTTGCAGTTGAGCCAGTGAACTGTGTGCATGTACCGGCGCCTGCTGCTGTAGCTGTTGTTGCAGTTTCTGGAATTGCTGCAAGCGTTGCAGAATACTGTGTGGCTCACGGTCAAATACTGCCAGAAAGGCATGCTGGGCCGATTGCTGTTCCAGATGTTCTAATTGCGTATGCAACTGCTGTAAGTGCTGTTGCTGGCCGTGCTGCTGGGTGGTTAGTGGTGTAATTTTTTCATGTTGAATCTGTTTCAGCTGGGCATCGGCTTCTTTATAGCGCTGAATCAGATGCTCAATCTGGCCATCCAGCTGTAGTGCCTGTTCTAACACGGGTTGTAACTGTAGCTGTTCTTTCTGCTGTTGTTGCGCGCTGTGCTGCAATTGTTCCAGCTGCTGCTGTGCCTGCTGATGCTGCTGTTCACAGTGTTGAAATTCCGGCTGGAATTGCTCAAGTTGCTGCGCTAGTTGTTGCTGTTGCAACTGTTGCTGGCGCTGCTGCAGATACTGTTCACGGATTTCCTGAAACTGGTCCAGCTGCGCCAGCAGGTCACGCTGCGGCTGCATTTTCTGGTTGGCATCGACCTGCACCAGATAAAATTCTTTTTTGGCCTGAATTTCACTGTGCAGACGATGTTGCTGCTTGTACCAGCTTAAATCATTCAACAGCAGTTTTTCGCTTTGCAGTTTTTCATGCAGACTCAGTTTGCTCTGGGCATGCTGCTGTTGCACGGTTTGTAGCTGCTCATCACTAAGCAACTCAATATGCCCCATCAGTTGTTGTAACTGTTCTTTTTCGCTGCGAATCTGGCGGATTTTTTCAAAGGCTTTCTGACTGACCAGACTGAAAATATGGGAATTGGTCAGATATTCCAGCAAGTCGGCGCGGTCCTGATCTTTGGCCTTTAAAAACGCACCCACTTCAGACTGGGCCAGCAAGACGGCGCGGGTAAACTGCTCAAAACTCAGGCCAATCAGCTTTTCAACGGTCGGGGTGCATTCCGAAATTTTTTGGGTCAGCACGCGCTGATCTTCCACAGCAGTAATCGCGCGTTCGACTTTTAAATTGCCATCGACCTTGTTACGGGCGCGGCGCACTTCCCAGCGTGCCAGATAACGCTTTTGATCCAGCGCAATAAATTCCAGTTCGGCAAAGCCTTGGGTACAGCCCCGGCGCAGAATATTTTTAGAATCTTTAATCGAGATGCCCTGACCGCTGGCATCTTTAAGCGCCCCGGCAGCGCCGTTTAAGCGCGGAATCTGGTCATACAGCGCCAGACACATGGCATCGAGCAGGGTCGATTTCCCGGCCCCAGTTTTTCCGGTAATCGCAATCAGGCCGGCATGAGCCAGCGGTGCGCTTTCAAAGTTGATGTCCTGGGTGCCGGCAATAGAAGCCAGATTATTCAGACTTAAACGTAAAATTTTCATGTCTGATCCTTATGGCTGTTCTTGTTCAAGGCTATGCTGCGCTTCAATCAGCAGCTGCATAAAATCTCGCTCGACCGAGGCATCCGGCTGATAGCCCATTTTGCTCCACAACTGTTTGAATAAGCTGTCCGGTGTGGGCGGGGCCAGATCAATTTTGGACTGATCTGCGGCCTGATCTTCCTGTGGGGTGTAGACCCGGCAAATGCGTAACAGGCGATAGCGCTGTTCCGGTAAGGTTTGTTCAATCTGCTGGCGTAAATCGACCGGTGGTGGTACATCGGTGCTGTATTCAATTTCCAGATAATCACGCTGGCAGATGCGTTCCACCGTACCTTGCGGGAGGGCTTTCAGTTGCTGAAACACTTCATCCAGACTGCCGCGAATACGGTGCAGCTGTACACTGCGCGGAATCAGCAGTGAGTCCAGTTGCAGGCGCTGTTCGGGCGCAACCTGCGGGTCAATCTTGACCTCGAGCACCTGATGCTTGTACTGGATTTCACTAAAAGACAGCGGAATTGGCGAGCCGCTATAGCGGATATGTGAATGCTGGACTTTTTGTGGTTTATGCAGATGGCCCAGCGCGACGTAGTCAATCACATCATCAAACAGGGCAGTGGAAAGTGCTTCTTCATGACCAATAATGATCGGCCGTTCTGAATCTGAAGTTTCGCCGCCTTGCATATGCGCATGTGACATCAGGATTAATGCCTGATCTTCCGTTTTACGCCGTTTGGCTTCGGCAATCAGCTGCTGATGCAAATAGGCAATCGCATTCTGGGCGTTCTGGGTCTGCTCATTCAGTCCGGTAATTTCTGCGGTGCGCAAAAATGGCAGAGTCAGACACCAGGCAATAACTTTGTTTTCGGCATCATAAATTGGCACCAGTAAACGGTGGAGATCCAGCTGGTTGTCGGCATTGCGCTGAATCACCCCAACCGCCTTGGCCTTAAACTTGGCCAGCAACGGTTCCACCTGTTCAATGCGGTAGCCGGAGTCATGGTTGCCGGCAATCATCAGGGTCTGCATGTGCGGTGCAATGGCGTGGGCATCGGCCAGAAACTGGTACAGCTGGCGCTGCGCGCTGGAGGCCGGGTTAATCACATCAAAAATATCCCCGGCAATAAACAGGGCATTCGGCTGTTTTTCCTGGATTTGTTCTAATAACCAGTCTAAAAACTGTGCATGTTCATATTCACGATCGTGGTTATGGAAAAATTGCCCCAAATGCCAATCTGACGTATGAAAAAAATGCACTGCCATGTCATCAACCTGTTTTGCTTTAGGCAAGCATACTATAGCTGAGGGCGAAATTTAAAATTCTGTACCGATAGAAAACGCTAAGGTTTAATCTTTATTGTCCTGAAGATGAGTGCTGCTCACCAGCAAAGGCCAGACAAATAAAAGCCGACGATTCGAGTGATGATAAATCGTCGGCCAAATAAAAAGTGCGATGAACAAAGCATTTGGCTGCTATACAAAAACTTGATTCACATTCGCTTATTGCTTTAGCAAAGCTTCCCGAAAAATTTGTGGATGCCGTTACAAATTCGCCGGAGATGAAGCTTGTGCCCTATATAACGCCTGTTCGGGCACAACGGTTGACAGGATCATGCAAAAAAAATCAATTTTTTTTATACTAGTTGCTTATGGCTCAGGTAGACAGTTTAATGATTTCTCTAACACGTTATTTTCTCTGGTTTTTATTTTTCTGTCTGATCTTTACCTGTATCTGCGGGGTACTGGCTGCATTGTTACCGGCAGGTGTGGGCGGCATTTTAACCGCAGTGCCTTACTTGGTTGCCATGATCTGGGTGCTGTTTAAATTTTTAAAACAGCAGCAGCGCGCACCGTCTCAGGCCGAGCGTAAAAAGCTGACCTTGGGTTTTAGCCTGATTTTCTGGGGCTATAATCTGGCCTTTTTATTACTCGGCATCTGGATTTTTTCCCGTCAGAATCCAACCATCTGGCAGGATTTTCTGCTGTATTTACAGCAGCCGCAATTTTTAAGCGTGGTGGTGATTATGTGGTTATTAATTGCCATTCCGCTGTATCTGCTGACGTACTGGTTTTATGGCAAACAGGCGCAGCGGATGGCGGCGAAAATGTTTGGTTCATAGCATCAGGGCTAAATCATCTGACGTATTTTCCCTTCGCCTCATCTCGGGTAGGGGAATTGTTCCAATCTTAACTGGCCAGTGCAGCATGCTGTAAACGGGCCGGACTATAAGCCTCAGGAGATACATCCGGAGTCTGGCCCAATAGCAGTTGACGCAGCAAACGCGCAGAGGCTGGTGCCATACATAGACCATTACGGAAATGGCCAAAATTGGCCCACAGATTGTCAAACTCCGGCATTAAGCCAATATAGGGAATACCGCCGTCTGGTGAGCCCGGGCGTAAACCGGCCCATTGCTTGATAATAGGCAGGTCTTTTAAGGCCGGCACCATGGCATAACTGGCCTCCAGAATATGGGCCGTGGTATCGGCATTCAAACGGGTATCAAAGCCCTGTTCTGCCATACTGGAACCACAGACAATATGGCCGTCCTGACGCGGAATCAGATACATGACTTGATTCATGCACATGGTGGGCAGCCAGTTTTCTGGAGTTTTGAATAGCACCATCTGTCCATGCACCGGACGTACCGGAATCTGTACATCAAGCTGCTCGGCCCAGCGCGCTGACCAGGCCCCGGTGGTCAAGACATAGTCATCGGCCTGATAACGCTGTCCGGCCTGATCGACAATAGCGCATACCTGCTGACCGTGCAGCTCTAGGCGTTCAATCGGGCAGTGTTCAAACAGCTGCACCCGTGGATGCTGCTTTAAATAGCACAGAATTGACTGTAATAAACGCGGATTACGCACATTGGCCAGCTGCGGGAAATAGATGGCCTGCTGGAACTGTGCGGAAATATGCGGATTCAGCTGATGCAGTTCGGTACTGTGCAGATGCTCTGCCTGCTGCATCGGTTGCTGAAACAGCTCGGCGAAATTCAGACCGATGTCAAAATCGCTTTCATCAAAAATCAGCATACCGGTTTCATGGATCTGAAAATCAATACCGGTGTCAGGCTGAAGTTTAGCATTCCAGCGCAGATATTCAGTTTTGGCCGATTGCGCCAGCACATTTACCGCAGCCGGATAACGCCACGGATACATTGGAGAGAGAATACCACCACCGGCCCAGGAGGCTGCCTGACCGGATTGCTGCTGATCAAAAATACTGACCGAGCAGCCCTGTTCCAATAGCTCCAGCGCCGACATCAGTCCACTAATGCCGGCGCCAATCATGGCAATGTGCTTCATTGCAGTGGCAATATCCTTATTTCATGTCTTTGAGGTTGAGTGCGGCTTCTTCTGCAAAGTAGGTCCAAATGCCATCGGCACCGGCACGGCGGCAGCTCATCAGCGATTCAATGATCACGCTGTCGGATAACCAGCCATTTTGAATGGCAGCAGCCAGCATCGCGTATTCGCCACTGACCTGATAGACAAAAGTCGGCACAGCGAAGGTATCTTTGACTTCACGGACAATATCCAGATACGGCATACCCGGTTTGACAATCACCATGTCGGCGCCTTCCTGAATATCCAGCGCGATTTCATGCAGCGCTTCTGCACGGTTGCCAATATCCATCTGGTAATTGTATTTATTGCCGCCTTTTAAATTGCTGGCCGAGCCGACGGCATCCCGGAACGGGCCATAAAAGCTGGAAGCATATTTGGCCGAGTAAGCCATGATGTTGGTATAGATATGACCTTGTGCTTCCAGTGCCTGACGGATAGCACCAATACGGCCATCCATCATGTCACTTGGTGCCACCACATCGGCACCGGCTTCGGCATGGCTTAAGCATTGCTTGATTAAGGCTGCTACGGTTTCATCATTTAGCACATAACCGCTGTCATCAATAATGCCGTCTTGACCATGGGTGGTGTATGGATCGAGGGCGCCATCGGTAATCAGCACCATCTCCGGGAGTTCTTTTTTCAGTAAACGGACCGTGCTTTGTACCAGGCCATCTTCACGCCAGGCAGCTTCGGCGGTCAGGCTTTTATCTTCTTGTGGGGTGACCGGGAAAAGCGCCAGTTTAGACACACCCAGTTCCAGCAGGTGTTCGGCTTTTTTCAGCAGCAGATCAGCCGACAGGCGCTGAATATTAGGCATGCTCGGAATATCTTGGGTCTGGTTCTGACCGGGTAAAACAAATACTGGATAAATGAGATGATCAACCGTGAGCTGGGTTTCTCGCACCATGGCACGTAGCTGGTCATTTTTACGGATACGACGCATACGAGTGGCAGGAAATGCGGGACGATTGAACGTATAAGTCATAACAATCTCACTGATCAGTATTAAACTAGGCAATATTGTAGACCCATAAACAGGATTGTGGGGCAAAATACATGCGTTTTTTCTCAATTTAAGGTAATTGGCCAATTTATGAGCGATATGGCAAAAAAGTGGACCGGAGGCATTCATTTGGGTTCGAAAGTAGATATTGATGTCGTCTTACAGCAATTGTGTCAGGCCTTTAACAGTTCACCATTTTTCAAGCATAACGGTATGCAGATGCGCGTGGTGGATCAGCAGATTGAAGCCTATATCGAGATGCAGCCGCAGCTGATTGGCAATGTGGCTTTCCAGATTTTACATGGCGGGGTTGCTGCGACAATTCTGGACAGTGTGGGCGGGATTGTGGCGATGGGCGAGCTGTATAAGCGCACCGAGCCGGAGCAGTTGCCTGATACCATCAAGAAAGTGACCCGATTGGCCACGGTGGATATGC
This sequence comes from Acinetobacter sp. Brlt_5, assembly GCF_051949055.1. Lineage (NCBI taxonomy): Bacteria > Pseudomonadati > Pseudomonadota > Gammaproteobacteria > Moraxellales > Moraxellaceae > Acinetobacter > Acinetobacter sp. Brlt_5. The sequence continues at coordinate 91,892 of NZ_JAYJLP010000003.1, read as the reverse complement.
GGGTGGATTATCTGGCGCCGGGGCGAGGCAAATATTTTACGGCCCGTGCTGAAACCCTGCGTTTGGGCCGTAAAGGCTGTACCATGCGCATGACTCTGGTCAATGATGAACATAAAGCCATTGCCACCGCAATTGCGTCTTATGCCTATTAATCCAAATGGATTGATTGGCAGATAAAAAAAACAGGCTCAATCGGGCCTGTTTTTTTTATTTGGATCAGTCGCGGTGAATAGCGTAAAAATCAAGCTTGAGCGATTTCGCAGGGCGTGTGCCGTTTAAAGATCGGAACGGGCACGTTTTAGCGCCTGTTGCCATTTTTGCAAATGTGCCTGACGCTGATCTTCTCCCATGCCGGGTTCAAACGCGCGTTCCAGCTGCCAGTTATCAGCAATATCATTCAGGCTGTTAAACACCCCGGATTTAAGCCCGGCCATTGCCGCTGCGCCCCAGGCGGTGGATTCTCGCATTTGCGGCCTTAACACTGGCACATTGAGCAGATCGGCCTGAAACTGCATTAGCATATCATTACAGCTGGCGCCGCCATCGACCCGTAATTCTTTGAGCGGTTGCTGAATATCTGACTGCATCGCGCTGAGAACATCGGCCACCTGAAAGGCAATTGCTTCAAGCGCTGCCCGGGCGATATGGGCTTTGTGAGTGCCACGCGACATACCGCAGAGCAGGGCACGTGCATCACTGTCCCAATGCGGCGCACCTAGACCGGTAAAAGCCGGTACCAGCACCACGCCATCGGTATCGCGGACCTGACTGGCCAGCTGTTCGACCTCGGCACTCTGTTGAATGATGCCCAAACCATCGCGTAGCCATTGCACAATCGCACCAGCCATAAACACACTGCCTTCAAGCGCATAATGGGTCTGGTTCTGGCATTGCCAGGCCAAGGTGCTGAGCAGTTTATTCTGGCTGTATTGCAGTGTCGAACCGGTATTAAACAGCATAAAGCAGCCGGTGCCATAGGTGTTTTTGGCCATGCCCGGCTCAAAGCAGGACTGGCCGAACAGGGCAGATTGCTGATCGCCCAGAATGCCGCTGATTGGAAGTCGGGCGCCGAGTAAGCCGGCAGCGGTATCGGCCACATAATGGTCGGAACTGATGATTTTTGGTAAGACCGAAGCGGGAATCTGAAAAAGTTGCAGCAGCTCTTCATCCCAGCTTTGGGTCTGTAAATTCATGAGCATGGTGCGTGAGGCATTGCTGACTTCAATTACATGCTCGGCGCCTTGGGTCAGGTTCCAGATTAGCCAGCTATCGACGGTACCAAAGGCAACATGACCTTGCGCTGCCAGTTCGGCCAGACCGGGAATATGCTTAAGCAACCAGACCAGTTTGCCGGCACTAAAATAAGGGTCAATTAATAATCCGGTGGTCTGCTGTATTTTTTGTTGCAGTCCCTGTTGCAGCAGCTGATTACACCAGTCGGCTGCGCGCCGGTCTTGCCAGATGATGGCCGGCGCCAAGGGCTGGCCATTGCGTTTGTCCCAGACGATGGTGGTTTCCCGCTGGTTAGTGAGGCCAATGGCATGAATATCTTTGGCCAGAATCCGTGCGGACGCCAGCGCCTGTTGCACCACAGCCATCTGGCTGCTCCAGATTTCCTGGGCATCCTGTTCCACCCAGCCGGATTGCGGGGTGTTGATTTGGGTTTCGCGTTGCGCGCTAGCCTGAACCTGTCCATGTTCATTAAAAATAATCGCGCGACTTGAGGTCGTGCCCTGATCCAGGGCGAGTAAATAAGTCATAATTTATACTGTTATCTGACTTGAAATTTAAAATATTAGCGCAATTATGTTATTAAGCGCAGATCTTGCGGTGAATAGTTGTGAAATGATCTCGTAATTTTCAACTTTTATGCTATGATGGTGCTGTAGTCTGGGGGTGTTATTGGCTTCGACGCTGATGATGAAACTCATAGATGCATGCCGAGAGCGCATTTTCTCTCGTAAATCAAATTTGCATTTAAATAGTCGCAAACGACGAAACTTACGCTCTAGCTGCCTAAGGGCCGCTTGTCCGCTTCACTGAATACTTGTGGTCAGTGAACCCGACCGAAGCGAACGCACACAAGTCCGTATAGAGCCAAGCCTCGGGGCTTTATACCAAATTTAGAGGATCGCACTTTGAACCCTGTTCGTCGGGTCTTAAAGTGTTAAAACAATAGACGATATCTAAGCATGTAGTATTCTCGAGCGTAGTGTTGGCGGACGCGGGTTCAACTCCCGCCACCTCCACCAAAATTCTTTCCGAAGTAATCCATCGGAATCTAAAAAAGCCTTTAAACTCAATGTTTAAAGGCTTTTTTTATTGGCTATATTGTCCGACCCCGTCCTAAGCTGTTTGACCCTATTTTTGCTTTCTGGGGGTCAAAATTGGGACAATTTGACCCACTAAATAAGTTTAATTATGTGGGACAAAGATATGTCGCTTACTGATGTGCTGTGTAAAAAAGCATTACCGAAGGAAAAACAGTACCGCCTTTCTGATAGTAACGGTCTGTCTTTACGAATCGATCCGAATGGCAAAAAATATTGGTCTATCCGATATACGGAGAATGGACAAAGGAAGTCCAAAGCATTAGGTGTATATCCTGAGCTGAGTTTAAAGCGTGCAAGAGAGATAGCGCTTGATCTGAGGTATAAACTTAAGAATACAGTTGAGGTCGAAGAAGAGCAGCCTTGCTTTAAGGAGGTCGCAGAGGATTGGTTTAATAATCAAAAAGAAACCTGGTCATCTAAGCATATTAGTAATGTTAGAGCTTCATTGGATGAGCTTTATATTGCTCTTGCTAATAAGCGTATTAACCAGATTCAGGCTCCTGAGATTCTGCAAATCATTAAGAAGATTGAGGCAAGAGGTTCGCTTGAAATTGCAAAACGTACCTTGTCTCGCTGTGGTATGGTCATGAAGTATGCCATTGCCCATGGATACCGCTATGATAATCCGGCAAGTGATTTAGTCTATGCCCTCAAGAATAAAAGAATTAAAAACCTGGCTTCGCTTTCTGCCTCTGAGATGCCTGAATTTCTTAGACGTATTAAGGCTTATCCTGCCGATGCTCAAACACACCATGCCATTGTCCTGATTATGCTGACAGGCGTTCGGGTCAGTGAGTTACTGCAAGCACGTTGGGAAGAGTTTGATTTGGAGGGGCGTAAGTGGGATATTCCTGAAGAGCGAATGAAGAACCGACTTCCACATCGTGTACCGTTGACGGACATGATGATTACTGAGTTAAAGGCTTTGAGGCTTACTCATAATCAGGAACTGCTATTTCCACATCGTTTAAACAATAGAGAACCGATGCGTAGCGAGTCTATTTTGGCTGTGATCAAACGTTCGGGCTATGCCGGTCGGATGACCACACATGGTTTTAGATCTCTATTCAGTACAGTTGTAAATGAATCTAATTTATTCAATCCAGATGCAATCGAACGTCAGTTAGCTCATGTACCACAGAACCGTATTCGCTCTGCATATAACCGAGCGCAATATTGGGATGAGCGGGTGAGATTGATGGAGTGGTATGAGGGGGAAGTGAAGGATTGGCTGAATTAAATGACTAAAAAAAACACAAAAACCACGCTAAAAAGCGTGGTTTTTTTTCATCGTTATAGCTGAAACCTAAGTACATAAAACGTCTTAATAGTTTCTAAATAGGGGTTTAATTTTTAAAATATAGGGTTTAAAAGTAGGTGAATAGGGTATAACAGTTTTTACTTTATTTAGATTGGAGAAAGAAAGCTTGAAAAATAAGGGTTAGAAGTGTTAATTTTTAACTATTATCTAAAAATACTAGAAGATTCTAATCATGAGTGAATCAGACTTTCAATTTTTTAGGGAGCTTCCTGAAATTGGGCAACTAGAAAAACTGAGTGATAAAGAAATTTTTGGATTTTTGAAACGTTACTATACGGATAGCTATCGGCATTCAATTACTCAAAATAGGAAAATTCATAAAGGCATATTTCGGGAAACTATCGAAACTTTAGAAAGACTGTATGAGCGTTTAGAGTTAGTTGAAAAATTTATTGGTTATCAAAAAGTAGATTGGGAAGATGCCTGCCTTTCAAAAAATGAGTTGAGAAAAAAGCAGATAGTTGATTTTTATAATGGTCTAGTAGTAGATGTTGCACTTATGAAATTAGCAACTCCATACTACAAGTTGCCAGAAAAAATTTATGCTTTCATTAATTTTTTAGATAAAGAAGGATCATGTATCTTCAGAAGTGAGATTCAATCTGACAAGTGGAAAGTTGAAGACTTTCCTCATGAGGACGCCTTTGAAACGATTGATCAATATAAGCAGTATTTAAAAAAGCAAAAAAACTACAAATTTAATTTCGATCAAGATAAAGGCGATGAGATTGCGCGTGAAATTTTGGATGTGCTACATGGCGCTAAGAAGATTAGACAAGCGCTTGTGCTGGTAAAATTTCAGGTACAAGATTTCTCTGATAACGAGATTAAAAATCTAACTCAAACTAGTCAAGTAGATCATAGATTAGCTACAACTTCGGTCGAAAGAAAAACACACTTGTTAGTAAATGAGTTAAATTATCTTGAGCTAGGAACCCATTTACCTTGGTTATCTATCCTTAAAAAAGGTGAGATAGAGCTTAATGGTGAAGTTCGATTAATGTTTGGATTTATTCTAGACAGTTCGACACATCAAATAGATACCAATCAAATCAAGGAATCATTACATCGTGAGTTAGATAAATTTTTTTATGGTAGTAAGATTGCTGCTTTTGTTCGGTCGGAAATTATTGCTATTGATCAAATTCTTGATCACTTAGGTGTAAAAGAAATAAAAGAATTCAAACTCCCTAATCGAAAAAAATTAGCTCTTATGTTGAAGTGGTTTGTGGGATTGTTTTATGGAATGGAAAAGATTATTAGTCCTGATAATTACACGTTCGAGAGTGAATTAGTTGATACGCCTATAAGTCTAATTACAAGAAAAGCTGATTGTCGTTTAAAAGATCGAAATGATAAGAGAAAGTCAAAAAGACAAGAAAAGGATGATCTAGAGAAAAAACCATATGATTTTAATTCAATCTGGGATGATGCCAGTTTAGTTAAACGTGCTCCAGAATATGCGAAGTCTATACACAAATTTTATGAGATGCTGAAATATTTTGATGAGTTGGATGCACAGCAAATAAAACTATTGCAAAGGGTTAATTTGTTCCTGGCCTATTTGGAGCATACATATATTGACAGTTTATCAACTTCTCTATCGATCAACCAAGATCCCTCTAAATGGCCCTGTGCAGCTAGGATGTATTTAGCCTTATTGGATAACGAAATTGATATTAATTTTTCTATATGGGCATCTAATTGGACTCTCTACAATACTTTTTCGCTTCCGTTAAGTTTAAATAATTCATCATTAACGTATGACTTACACGATATAAATCTGGCGGAAGTAACAAATCTAATAGCGCCAGAGCTAAAGCTAATCAAACAGCGCCATATCTCAATTCCCCGAAGCAGATTAGCTTATATGGAAATGCTAGTGCAAAAAAACACGAGATCAGCACAGTGTTATTTAGAGACAAGTTTTAAAGAGAACACGATTTTATTACGCTTTAAAATTGATAATAGCCAGAGTCGATTAGATATCAATACCTTGAAGACAATTGTTACTCAATTTTTTAAGAAAGCGAAACGTGCACCAAAGAGTATAGGGGCATATTTAGACGCTTATATCGGATATTTTGTTTTTAAACATGGCAGCTATTCTATTGACTGTACAGCTATTTGTTACCTTCGTTCGGACGTTGTTCCTGATGAGGTAAAATTAAAATTTAAGGATTATTGGGGTGAATTTACTAAGAGGTACAATGCCAAAAAGATAATTGATAGAAATTTGCCGGACTTGAACATAATCCCTACATTATGGTTTAAAGAAGGTGAATCGGACTATTTAGTTGTGAATAAAGAAGATAAACGGCTTATTTCCCAGGTGAGAAATGATCTAGTGAACTTCTATACTACGTATGAATATTTCCATAAATATAAAAGCACAAGCCATCGCAATCAAAAAAGACCAGAGCTATTTTTGAGGGGTAGAATTAAAGAAGCTATACCTAAAAAAACAGATGAAAAGAATACTCCACAAGATGAAGTGAGTACGCCTGAAAATGAAAAAAGCGTAAATGAAATCAATGAAAATTCATCTCAAGAGGGGGCGAATATGCGGGCTGATATTCAAGAGAGTAGGGGAGAAAGACTAGCACGGTTACTACTACCTCTATAGTAAGTTAGTCTGATAAATACCTGATATCACGCCTGCTTTTAGACAAAAAAGTCATTGCTTCACCATCTGATGAGAAAATCTATATACGAATTAGGAACATATCTGCGAAGTACTATTCAGTTAAATTTCTGCGTTTGTCTTCCTAACTACTTACCGCATAACTTTTTTTTATCCAAAGATATCAGTAATGGATTAATAATTAATAGATTTAGCAAATTTGATCATTGGAGACTACTCAATTAGGTGAGTATCAGAAGGGAAATCTATAGGCCATAGCTCAATCTTTGCAGGTTAATTAAGATTATTAAATACAATTAAATACAACTAATTAAATACAACTAAATATATCTATATGGAGACTAATCATTAGACTATTCATAGAGTTGTATACCTGACTAGATTCAACCTAAAAATTATATTCATACAGTTTAACCCTCTCATATGGAGCTATTTCCAGATTGAGTATTGAACATGAGTAAGCCAATTAATGAATCTAAACTAACCATCCAACTTGAAGTCGTCACTGAGCTATGGATTAGAGCTCATCGTAGACCGCATGATTTCTATTTAGAATTTGCTGAGCTTCTGACGGAATTAGATCAAGTGTACATACGGTCTTACGACTACTTCGGATATATCAATGCATGGTGTAATTGGTTGGAAGAGAATGACATTGCGGGTCTAAGGTTAGATGAACTCATTGAAGAGCTTAAAAGAAAATCATTTGCTGAGTATCAGCGATATTTTAAGAGTTATCAATCTGAACATCGAAGAGCTTTAAGACGTCATCGTGAAAATGAGACACGGAATATTCGATCACTAGAAAGGAAAGCTAGGAATGCTGTAGAGCGTTATTCAAAGACCGAGGTTGTTCGTATTGATTTGGGATACATTAAAAAATATCAACACTTGATCAATATTGCTGATTTTTATGAGGATATGAAAGAGCTAAGAGCACAGATGAGCAAGCGGGAAAAGCCATTTAATGACCTGATAGATTTTGGTTGGGCCTTAGAGCAAGGAGTAGATAAGGGTTATCATTGTCATTTGGTACTGTTTTTTAATGGGCACGTTAAGCAGGATGGATGGGGTATTGCTCATCAAGTCGGAAAGGAATGGAAGAAAATCACAGGCAAGTTAGGATCATTTTTTAACTGTCATGATCCTGAACAGATCCAAGAGTACACAGAGTTGGGTATTTTAGGTATTGGTCGAATTCACAGAAATAATCCTACTGAAGTGGAAAAGATGATTAATGCTGTACGCTATTTAGTACGGCCTGAAAAAGATGCGCAACATCTGCGTGTGAAATGCAAAGCAAAGATGCGGACATTTCAATGATTTGAAAATAATCTCAGATATACATTATCTAGATGAAAACGAGTTTTTTAACTTTGCAAGGCTTGCCAATCGGTGAGCCTTTGTCATTTCTAGAGGTATATATTATGAGTTTAAATTGTCCTTATTGTTTTTCGGATCAGGTTATTCAAGTGGTTAATCAGCAGGTGAGTGGATCTGATTCTACAGGTATAGCAGCATCTGCTTCGTTTGCCACCATCGGTGCATCTATTTCAAAGGGTTTGCCATTGCCTGTATCCCCATTCATTGGTGGTATCGCTGGTGCAGTCATTGGCGGCTTATTTAGCAGCGTGTTTGATGAGCCTAAAAAGCCGATCACTATGACCTATTACCATTGCAACCACTGTCAGCAGAACTTTCGTTGAATCATCATAGGAGATAAGAACGATGGCACATCAAATCGAACAAATCGCCTATGTTGGCGAAACCCCTTGGCATGGTCTGGGTAATCAGCTGAGTCCGAATCAACCACTCGAAGTTTGGGCACAGCAAGCTGGGATGGACTGGCGGATTGAATCCTCGAACGTCAGCTATATGGCACAGAATGAGCGTGGTCAGAGCATCATCATGCCATTTGAAGAGCAGCGTGTCTTGTATCGTTCAGATACCCATGCACCTTTATCTGTAGTCAGTCAGCGTTATCAGGAAGTTCAGCCTAAAGAGATTCTGGAGTTCTACCGGGATCTGACTGAGCAATCTGGCTTTGAGTTAGAAACCGCAGGGGTTTTGAAAGGCGGGAAGAAGTTCTGGGCTTTGGCACGTACAGGTCAAAGTTCCGCTTTAAAGTCTAAGGATGTCAGTAATGGTTATATCCTGCTGGCTACTGCGTGTGATGGCACCTTGGCAACGACAGCACAGTTCACCAGTATCCGGGTGGTCTGTAACAACACTTTAGCTATTGCGCTACGTGGGCAGAGCAGTAGTGCTGGAGTGGTGAAGGTCCCACATAGTACCAAGTTTGACGCAGAGAAAGTGAAACAGCAATTGGGTATTTCAGTGCGTGCATGGGATGAGCACATGTATGAGATGAAACAGCTCACGCAGCGTAAGGTGAGTCAACAGGAAGCCAAGGCTTACTTTGATGCCGTGTTCAATAACAGCACCATGTCAATTTCTGATCCTGAAGAAAACATCATTCAGTTCTATCGTAATGTCGCACAGCAAGTTCAGGAGAAAAAGCCTGAACCGAATGGTCGCGCCATGAATAAAGCTTTGGAGATGTTCAATGGTCAAGGTCGTGGTGCTGAATTGTCATCAGCTAAAGATACGGCTTATGGTTTACTGTGTTCGATTACAGAATTTGTGGATCATGAACGACGTGCCATGAGTACAGATCACCGTCTTGATTCAGCCTGGTTCGGTGCAGGTGCAGGTGTGAAGCAACGAGGATTGGAGCAAGCACTTGCTTTGATCGCCTGAAATTAATTGACTCACTTATGTCGAAATCAAGTTACCCCAAACAAATGCTAGTCAGAGCACTCATGTAACCCTCTCAATTAAAACAGCAAGCAAATCGCCATACCCGACCTCGTGTCGGGTATGGCTTTTTTATGCATTTCTTTTACAGAGATCAGAACTTATAAGGATAATTCCATGAATCAAATTGTATCTATTTCCCATCAGCCTACGACTGTAGGATCAAAGATCGTAGTCAATCCAACTATCACCACTAAACGCTCAACAGTAGCCAAGCGACTGGTCAACACCAAAGGGATGGAATATCAGGATTGGCTTGAAGTTCGTAAACAAGGCATTGGCAGCAGTGATGCAGCAACAGCATGTGGCTTAAATCCCTACATGTCCATGTTAGAGCTTTGGCTGATCAAAACAGGTCGTCAGACTCAATCTATTGAAGATGAAAGTTCAGGTGTGGCACCGTTGTATTGGGGTAAGCAGCTGGAACCTTTGGTGGCAGAGTTCTATAGCATGCACACCCATAACAAGGTGCGACGGATCAATGCAGTACTTCAGCATCCTGATCCCGATAAACACTTTATGTTAGCCAATCTGGATTACAGCGTGGTCGGCAGTGATGACGTTCAGATCCTGGAATGTAAAACAGCAGGTGAGCATGGAGCAAAATTGTGGCGTGATGGTGTGCCTTTATATGTGCTTTGTCAGGTACAACATCAACTGGCAGTGACTGGTAAACAGGCAGCGCATGTTTGTGTCTTGATCTGTGGGCATGAAACCAAGATCTTCAAAGTGACACGATCAGAATCCGTGATTGAACATATTGTTCAAGCAGAACGATATTTCTGGGAATGCGTGGAAAAGGATACACCACCATCAGTCGATGCAAGTGAATCCGCAGCTAAAGCGATTCAACAACTTTATCCAGCGCATGTACCTTTAACCGTAGAGGATCTCTCGCAAAATGAAAATGCCAATTTGATTTTCGACCAGCTCATCAAAATGAAGGAAGAGATTCAGCATCAGCAGGAACGCTTTGACCAGCTTAAACATGAAATCCAGATGATGATGCAAGACAAGGAAAGGGCAGTCTTTGCAAATGGCTCAGTAGTCTGGAAGAAAACTAAGGACTCTATCAGCCTCAATACCAAAGCATTGCTTCAGCACCAGCCTGAACTCATCGAGCTTTATCCACTTGAAAAGCAGGGCAGTCGTCGATTTAACATCTATACCGACTAAGTCCTATCTACAGCACCAAATCAAAAATTCACAAAAATCGCTCCCCGCTCTCTACCCTTCGGTAGAGAGCAAATCGGTCGCGATCTCTGTAGCACTTTATCTGGCTCTACATTCTTTGGGTAACTTATTTGGTCCTTGTTCCGACCTACATACATAGACTCAAATTTGTAAGGTAATACATTAAGGAATATCAACATGATTAAAGGTTTAGCAATTACCCCACCAATCCTGGGACGGATCAGTATCGGTCGTATGATCGAAAAGAATGGCAAGCGATTGCCTGAAAAAGATGATCAATTCACCATTACGTCCCAGATTCAAAGCAAAGAAGGCTGGGTTAAACATCCACTGGATGATCAGCTTCGAGCGAATACGCCTAATCAAAAGTTGCGCTCCATCCCTGTTCGCATGATCTTCAATGATCCTGACTTAAACCTACGTGCAGAATACACCTTATTTGACCGTCAGACCGGTCGTCCCGTCTGTGTCGGTAATGGGGAAACCTGCCAACGTTTAACCAATCAAGGCGTGGAGCAACATCCCTGTCCATCCCCTGATTTATGTCCATTGGCTCAAGGGGGGAACTGCAAGCCCTACGGGCGTTTGCATGTGAACTTAGATGAATCGGATGAGTTTGGCACCTTCATCTTTAGAACTACAGGCTTTAATAGTATTCGAACTTTGGCTGCACGGCTCAGTTATTACCATGCGGCCTCAAATGGCTTGTTGTCATGTCTACCCTTGCAATTGATATTGCGGGGCAAGAGTACGACACAGAGTTATCGTCAGCCGGTGTATTACGTGGATTTAACTTTAAGGGAAGGGATTAGCTTGAATGAAGCGATTATTCAGGCGAAGCAAATTGATGAGCAGAGTAAGCAGGCAGGGTTTTATCAGGAAGCTTTAGACTTTACCGCAAGGAAGGGTTTTGGGAATGGAAGAATGGAGGTCGATATGGAAGAAGGTTTGGATGTGGTTGAGGAGTTTTATCAGCCTGTCGGAGACCAGCAGATCGAGGAGACTCAGACTGCATTTGATATCCAACAGGGATTGAAAGGATCTGTGACGGCTTTGAATTAAATCAGACAAGGTAAAACCTTACGAGATTGCCGTATCTCATGAGCGAGTTGCTCGAAATCATGAGATAGGAGTAAACATCATGAATGCATTTGTAGGTCAAACTTTTCAAATGAATCAACTGATCAGTATCAAGCAAGTCATGGAATTTGTTGGAGTGGGGCGTTCTACTATCTATGAGATGATGGATGAAAACTCACCTTATTACGATCCTTCATTCCCAAAGAAAGTTAAAATTACTCAAAATCGTATCGGCTGGTCAGCTTATGAGATCCATCAATGGATTGAAAGTAAGTTGGCGAATCGAGAGTAAGGGACGCTCTTAGCTCCCTTATTTTTTTGTTTTCTTGTAGACTGAAAGTGTCTTTTAGCCTAAGTGTCCGTAATGAAAACAATAGAATACTACAATAAGCATGCAGAAGAATTTACAGCTTCAACGTTTGAAGTTGATATGGAAAGCCTATACCAGCCTTTTTTAGTATTTTTACCTGAATCAGCGAAAATCTTAGATGTAGGTTGCGGGACAGGGCGCGATACTTTAGCTTTTAAGAATAAAGGCTATCACGTTGATGCAATCGACTACTCAGAAGAACTTGTTAAAAAGGCGGCGGAACTTACTGGTATTCAAGTGAAGTACCAAAGCTTTTATGACTTAAGTGAAGTGGCTGTTTATGACGGTATTTGGGCATGCGCGTCTCTGCTTCATTGTGAGCGCAATCGATTAGCTGAAGTTCTTCAAAAAACGCTTCGAGCGTTAAAGCCTCATGGCGTAATCTATATGTCATTTAAATATGGGGATTCAGACCGAGAGAAAGATGGTCGAGAGTTTACCGATTTGAATGAATGCCAAGCGGAAGAGTTACTCGAAAAATTTTCTCATGTCAGTTTGGTTCATCAGTGGATCACGGTTGATAAAAGACCTGAGCGAGAAGAGCAGTGGTTAAACCTGCTTTGGAAGAAAAATGATTAATTGCAGTCCGACAGCTCAAGAGCAACTTAAATTCCTTAAAAATATCCAACTGATTTTGCAGTCAGGTAGCTTTAGCAGTACCTATAAGTTTGCCTTGCTGATAAGCCTTAGTCGATTGGCGATTGAAAAAGGTGAGAATAGTGGCGAGCAATTGGTGCTTGAGTACATTGACATTGCTGAGACGTTTATCGAACTGTATTGGAAACAGGCTGTGCCATATACTTTCAATGACGAAGGGCAACTGATCTTAAATCAAAATAATGGTAAGCAAGCAGCAATCGTCAATCAAATTATTGAGCTAAGACAGATTTATTCATCTCTTGGATTATTGAGGCGAAATTCCGTTGTTTGGTCCAAGTTGGTTAAAGATGTGGCTCGTACCGTAAAAGAGATGCCGGTACGTTATCTGCAAAACATCAATGGGCAAAATTTCGAGTTTTTATATCAATTTGAGCAATCTAAGCAACAGCTGACTTTACTACCCCAAGCCATGTTTTGTTTACGCCAGTTTAGCGAGATTATTGAAGAGCTATGTCAAAAGCGATGGATTGATTACATTCGAAAAAACAGTAGTAATGCACCCATCTTAAATAAACTCCCAAACCTTGAACAGTTTATGTTTGAGCCAACTCGAAATCAATTGAATGCTGTGGCAAATATCTTGGTCGAATTGCAAGAATATAAATGCTTCTACTGTAATAAGGTAATGAAAAAAGGCAATTATGCAGTCGATCATTTTATTCCTTGGTCAATATACCCATCTGATACAGGGCATAACTTTGTGTTAGCAGATTCAAGTTGTAATTCTAAGAAAAGTAATTTGCTTGCATCAAATGAGTTCCTGCATAAGTGGCAAGAACGGAATGAAGAACATAATTTGATTATTGTGGATCAGATATCTGTACTAGGTTTTTTGACGGATAAAGAGAGGTCGCATAAGGTGGCGGAATGGGCTTATGAGCAGGGCAAAGCGAACAATTATTTAATGTGGAATGGATAATTTATCAAGGTGTGATTTTTTTTATTACTGATGGTTGATAGACTGCATCTCATATTGAATTTATTTACATTGTATTATCATGAACGCAGTTGAAATTGAAGCAGCCGTATCCGAGCTCGCAGAAAAACCTTTTGATGCTCAAGAGTTTGCTTTTGATTTTTTAAGAGCATTTGGTAATAAAGAAACAACAATAAAAAAACTTCGAGCAGGTCAAAGCAACTCATCAGATATTCAAAATGGTGTATTGCAGCGTAACCATATTCATATTGCCGTATGCGACCAAGACAAAGTATCTGAAGTCTTCAAGAGTTTACGAGAAAGTAAGGCAACAGAGAAAGCAAAAGCCAAGTTCATTCTTGCTACTGATGGTTTGAATTTACAAGCTGAAGACCTGATCTCTGGTGAGACTATTAGTTCAGCATTCCATGCTTTTGCAGAACATTTTGGTTTTTTCTTACCTCTGGCTGGTATTGCTACTATTCGAGAGATTAAAGATAACCCGATTGATGTACGTGCAACAGGCCGATTAAATAAGCTTTATATTGAGCTTTTAAAAGAGAATCCCGATTGGGCAACTGAAGAACGTCGCCAAGACATGAATCATTTCATGGCACGTTTAATTTTTTGTTTCTTTGCAGAAGATACAGAAATATTTCAGCCAGGTGGTATCTTCACGCAAACAATTGAGCAAATGTCAGAGCGTGATTCAAGTAATACCCATGAAGTCATCAGCACTCTGTTTCATGCAATGAATGTAGATCATTCAGCGCGTGATACTACTAAATTACCTGTATGGGCGAAAAAATTCCCGTATGTAAATGGCGGTTTATTCTCTGGTAGTACTGAGGTTCCTAAATTTTCGAAGATTGCCCGTACTTATTTACTACATGCTGGTGAGTTGAATTGGCAAAAGATTAATCCCGATATTTTTGGTTCAATGATTCAGGCTGTTACCAATGATGACGAGCGTGGTTCTTTGGGCATGCATTACACCAGTGTGCCAAACATCTTAAAGGTTTTAAATCCTTTATTTTTAGATGATTTAAATGAACAATTAGAAGCATCAAAGGAAAGTCCTTTAAAACTGCTCAATTTACGTAAACGTATTGCACGTATTCGTGTTTTTGACCCTGCATGTGGCTCGGGAAATTTCCTTGTTATTGCGTACAAAGAGCTACGTAAAATTGAGGCTCAAATTAATGAGCTTCGCAATGAAGGTGGACGTGCGACTGATATTCCATTAACGAATTTCCGTGGTATTGAGATTAATAGTTTTCCTGCTGAAATTGCACGTTTAGCATTGGTGATTGCTGAGTATCAATCAAATGTTCAGTACTGTGGACAGATTGAGGCACTACAAACAGTGTTGCCACTTTCTAAAGAGAATTGGATTATTTGTGGGAATGCTTTACGTTTGGATTGGTTAAGTATTTGTCCGCCAACAGGTAACACTGTGAAAGTTGTTGCCGATGATTTATTTGAAACTCCATTAGAGCAGACTGAAATTGACTTTGAGAATGAAGGTGGGGAAACCTATATTTGTGGTAATCCACCTTATTTAGGCTCAACTTGGCAAAGTAAAGATCAAAAAGATGATCTTGAAAAATTATTCAAAGATCATACCAAAAATTGGAAGCTTCTAGACTATGTATCTGGATGGTTCTTTAAAGCTGGCTATTATTGTAAACAAGGTAAAGCAAGCTTTGCTTTTGTAACGACCAATTCAATTAACCAAGGCCAAATAGTACCAATCCTTTGGCCAATTTTGTTTAATTTAGAATTGGAAATTATTTTTGCTTATGACTCTTTTAAATGGGCTAATTTAGCTAGCCATAATGCTGGAGTTATTGTCTCTATCTTAGGTGTCAGTAAAAAAACTAGCTCATTTAAAAAAATTTATACTTTAGATTCAAATAACGAGTTTGAAGTCAAACAGGTTAAAAATATTAATGCTTATTTAGTTGGTTCTGAAAATGTAATTGTAGAGAAAAGATCTAAACCATTTAGTCTTCTTCCTGATATGACTTTTGGTAATAAGCCTGTAGATTCAGGTTACTTATTCATGAGCTATTCAGAGATACAAGATTTAATCATGCAAAATCATCAATCAAAAAAATATATCCGAAAGTTTTATGGTTCAGCTGAATATATAAAAGGATTAGGCCGTTACTGCTTATGGATTGATGATCATAATGTAGTTGATGCTAAAGAGATTGATTTTATTTCTGAAAGATTGAAACGAGTTCGTAAATTTAGGTTGGAAAGCACTAAGCAACAGACTGTTGAGTCAGCTGAATTTGCCCATAAGTTTGGTGAGGTGAGGCAAAAAGGTAATGAATCAATATTAATTATTCCTCGTGTTTCCTCTGAAAATAGAAATTATCTACCTATAGGTTTTTTGGAGAAAGGAACAATTGTTGGTGATTCTGCATTTGCTCTTTTTAATGCTCCACTATGGACATTAAGTTTAATTGCATCTTTACTTCATTTAGTTTGGATTAAAACTGTGTGTGGTAAATTAAAAACAGACTTTAGATACTCTAATACAATGGGATGGAATACTTTCCCCATACCAAAATTAACTGAAAAAAATAAAGCAGATTTAACACGCTGTGCTGAAAATATTTTATTGGCTCGGGAAGCGCATTTCCCTGCAACAATTGCGGATCTCTATGATCCAGAAAAAATGCCAGAGAACCTACGTCAAGCACATGAAGAAAATGATGAGGTGCTAGAGCGTATCTATATAGGTCGTCGCTTTAAAAATGACACAGAGCGCTTAGAAAAACTATTTTCAATGTATACAGAAATGACTTCAAAACAAGCTGGGAAGAAAAAAGCATGACAACTTCAGAAAATCCAACCAATCAACGAACTGTCCCTGCTGTTTCTATTAAAACGGCTTGTACAGGAGCATCAAATAAAGCCAATGAACTCGGCATGCGTCCAATGCAGGAACGTGCTTATGATAAACGTGGTGAACAATACCTACTAATTAAATCACCACCAGCGTCAGGTAAATCACGAGCATTGATGTTTATTGCTTTAGATAAATTAGCCAATCAAGGGATTCAGCAAGCACTTATTGTGGTGCCTGAGCGTTCTATTGGCAGTAGCTTTGCAGATGAAGAATTAACGAAGTATGGCTTCTGGGCAGATTGGAAAGTACAACCGCATTGGAACCTATGTAATGCTCCAAATGCTGACGATGAAAAAGTTGCAAAGTCAAAAGTAAAAGCAGTAGGTGAATTCTTAGCAGGTGAAGACAAAGTATTGGTGTGTACGCATGCAACATTCCGCTTTGCAGTAGAAGAACTTGGTGTTGAAGCATTTGATAATCGACTGATTGCAATTGATGAATTTCATCATGTAAGTAGTAATCCAGATAATAAATTAGGTGCTCAACTCAGTCAGTTTATGGAACGAGACAAAGCGCATATTGTCGCAATGACAGGCTCATACTTCCGTGGCGATTCTGAAGCAGTTTTATCACCAACCGATGAAAATAAGTTTGAGACTGTTACTTATACTTATTACGAGCAATTGAACGGTTATACCTATTTAAAAGCATTAGATATTGGATATTTTTTCTATACTGGGAAATACACTGATGCTGTTATGAAAGTCTTAGATCCTGACCTTAAGACCATTATACATATTCCTAATGTGAATTCTCGAGAAAGCACCAAAATTGGTAAACATCTTGAAGTTGAACATATCATGGATGCAATGGGGACTTGGAAAGGCGTTGATGATGAAACAGGTTTCCATTTAATCGAAATCACAACTGAGATGGGCAATAAGCGTATTTTAAAAGTCGCTGATCTTGTTGATGATAGTGATGCTGCAAAACGCTCTAAAGTACTGACAGCACTGAAAGATCCCACACAACGATTTAACCGTGATCATGTTGATATCATCATTGCATTAGGCATGGCGAAAGAGGGCTTTGACTGGATTTGGTGTGAGCATGCTTTAACGATTGGTTATCGTAGTAGCTTAACTGAGATTGTTCAGATCATTGGTCGTGCTACTCGAGATGCTGAAGGAAAACACCGTGCCAAATTTACTAACTTAATTGCTGAACCAGACGCTTCTGAAAAACTCGTTGTCGAAGCTGTCAATGATATGCTGAAAGCCATTGCTGCCAGTTTGTTGATGGAGCAAGTCTTAGCGCCTCGTTTTGAATTTACGCCTAAAGATCAGGGTGCATTAGATGGCTTTGATTATGGCAAAGATGGTTATCAAAAAGGTAAAACAAACGTTGGTATTAATGATAAGACAGGACAAGTCCATGTCGAAATTAATGGCCTAAAAAAACCAGAATCTGAAGAAGCTAATCGTATTTGTAAAGAAGATTTGAACGAAATTATTACGGCTTTTGTTCAAAATAAATCTGCTATTGAACGTGGCCTCTTTGACCAAGAAAATGTCGTACCTGAAGAATTAACGCAGTTAGCACTGGGTAAAATTGTTCAGGAAAAATATCCAGAATTAGAGCCTGAAGATCAAGAAGCAGTAAGACAGCATGCAATTGCAGCATTCAACTTGATTCAACAAGCGAAAAAAGAACTTGAACAAGCTCAACAAACGCTTGGAGGTACAACAGCTGGCTCTGGCGGAGCTGGAAATCCAGATGATAAACCTGAATCTAATATAGCGTTTATTCAGGGTGTTAAACGCTTTATGAATGTACGTGATTTGGATATTGATTTGATTGATCACATTAATCCATTTGAATCAGCTTATGCCGTACTTTCTAAAGCCATGGATGAAGCGATCTTAAGACAAGTCCAAGCGCATATTTCAGCTAAACGTATCAACCTAAGCCCTGAAGAGGCAAAAGAATTAGCAATCCGAGCTGTGCAGTTTAAAAAAGAGCGAGGCCGTTTGCCTGATATTAACTCTCAAGATGCTTGGGAAAAACGTATGGCTGAAGGTGTTGCAGCCTTTGCTCGATTCAAGGCACAAGAAAAAGCAAAAGCTAGTTCTTAATCAGGAAAATGAGTGATGGAAAGACTGACAGATGATCAAATTCTAGATGAACTCGAAATTCAACTTGAGTTAAAATCCTCAAAGATCTTAACACCTTTACAGGAACGTGTGATTTCTGGATTTGAAGAAATTAATCACTTCTTTGAAACTCATCAGCGAGTTCCATCACATCATGCTGATGCAGATATTTTTGAAAAATTATGTGCATCTCGATTAGATAAAATCAAACAGAATTCTGATATGAAATCTGTTGTTTTATTTTTAGATAAATTCAATCTCTTAGGTTAAACAAGGTAAATTTATGGCTGATTTTTCTGATGACGAGTTATTGTCAGAGTTGGGAATTGATCTAGCACCAGTTAAATCAGTGACCTATACAGCTAAAGAAGAACGTTTAATCTCTGGCTTTGAAGAAATCATTCATTTCTATGAAGAGCATAAAAGAGTTCCATCAAACTCTATTGATACAGATATTTTTGAACGTATCTACGCTGTGAGATTAGGTCAGCTAAAGCAATCGGATGAAGCAAAGAAGCTTTTAGCAGCTTTTGATCATCTTAATTTATTATCTGACTCTGATAATGAAGAGGCCGATTTAGCTAGTTTAGAAGATGATGATTTGCTTGCTGAACTAGGGATTGAACTGGAAGATGAAGAAAATATTTTTGTCTTACAGAATGTAAGAACGCAAAAAGAACGTGAAGCTAATGAATTAACCGCTACAAGAAAAGTATGTGAAGACTTTGAAATATTTAAAGAACTATTTGAGCAAATAGCTAAGGAGCTTGAGTTAGGACTTCGAATCACTAAGCCTTTTGGAAAAGATGCTAGTATTGAATTGCATGATTGGTTCATTCTAGATGGTCAAATAGTATATGTATCTGAAATAGGCGAATATTTTAAAGCTCCGAATGGTGAAAATGATGCTCGTCTAAGGGTGATTTATTCCAATGGAACGGAAAGTGATTTATTGATGCGTTCTCTTAAAAAGGCATTAAATAACGATAAAGCAAGTCGTCGAATTTTAGTTGCAAACAATGTAGGGCCTCTATTTTCTTCATTTAAGTCTAATGATCACTCAAATGAACTTGAGATAAAAAGTGGCACAATCTATATTTTACGTAGTTTGTCAGACAATCCCTTTATTAAGAAACACAAAGATATTATTCATAAAATTGGCGTGACTACGGGGAAAGTGAATAAGCGAATTACTGATGCTAAGAATGATGCAACTTATTTACTTGCGGATGTGGAGCTTGTTGCTGCCTATGGATTGCCTGAAAATGTAGTGCCTCATAAGCTAGAAAAGCTTATACATAAAGTTTTCCAGGCTGCTCAGCTAGATATCAGTATTGACGATAGATTTGGTATTCCCGTTCAACCTAAAGAATGGTTCTTAGTTCCAATTGATGTAATCAATGAGGTGATCGAACATATCAAAAATGGAACGATTGAAAACGTCATTTATGATCCAGAGCAATCTAAGCTAGTGGGTAATCAGTGATTTAAAATACAATAAAAGAGACCATGGCATTTGCCATGGTCTCTTTTATTTAATGGGTAAATTGGGGTAAATCATTTTTTAAAAAATAAACATAATTTAGATGTTTAAGTACTTAGTTAAACTGTCACCATCTCAGAAATCACTTTAAATTCAATTAATCAGCTATATCTATTTAAAGACAAACTTACCTTTAATTTATAAAAAGAAAATACTAGAAAATTATTTACAGGTCCAAAAATGGCAACCGTGCTACCATTTTTGAGAAATCTAATTACTTAAATGTCACAGATTTTTGAACACTACGATCTATGAAGCTACACCTTCTAAGTTAATTGATTTGATTCTGTTGGTAAAAGAGCCACTATTTTTAATAGCATCGGCTCAATCTATGTTTCAGTAAAATGAAGTCCTTTAACTTAAAAAAAATAGAAGCATTTCCGTTAATTTTACCTTTTCACCCTAATCGATTGTGCTCTTTGATTGAGCAGGCTTATAAGCAAAATGGATCTAACTTAAAGATCTATGCTGAAACTAATGATTTGAATATACAAAAAAAGCTAGTTATCCAGGACTTTGGTTATACAATCTTACCCCTAGTTTCTGTAGTAAATGAGTTTAGGGCAGGATTAATTAAAGTTACTTTAATTTTAGCTCCCGCATTTTCTCGTGTGACTACTTACTTTAGCAATGCACTCTACAAGAAATATTCCCAAGCATATTAGGATCATTTCACTCGAAATTATTGGTTATGTTGAGCAATCTATCGATGAGAAAAAATGGCCGAATGCTCAATGGATATATGAAAGTTAGTATTTAAATTTTATTAATATAATTGTAAGTTAAAGACCTAAAACCACCTGATACGGTTTAAATCCTTCGATCACCGCTTTAGAAACCAACTGGATAAATGCTTCAGTTTTTCCATAAGCCATCCACTGATCTAGGGCTTCATAGTAGGCTAATCGATTTTCAACTGTTATTACACAAGGTGGATAACCAGCTTTAAGCAATTCGAGATTCATCAATAGACGTGATGTACGTCCATTGCCATCAATGAATGGATGGATGCCTACAAAATCTGCATGTACTTTAGCTGCACGTTCAATGGGATGAAGCTTATGTGCCTCTGAATTGTACCAATCGACTAGCTGAGTCATTTTGTCATTGAGCAATGTATAGTCCGGTGGTGTAGTTGTAGCACCTGAAATCAATACGTTTTGCTGGCGATATCGGCCAGCATTATCATCGTCAATATTCTTTAAAATGAGTTGATGGATATTGCGAATTTGCCATTCAGAAAAAGGTTCTTCCTTTCTAATAATGTCTTCAACGTAATAAATGGCATTTCTATGGTTAATTGCTTCGAAGTGCTCTCGTAAAGCTTTTCCACCGACAGTTATGCCTTCTAACACAACTTTGGTTTCTAATAGAGTAAGTGTATTGCCTTCAATAGCATTGGAATGATAAGTCCATCGTACAATAAGGTCTTCTTGTAAATTTTTTACTATTGCAGGTGATAGGGGGCGATGCTGATCTAATTTATTTTTTAAATCATCAATAATTTCAAACATTACCTTGTCCCTGAATATATCTAAAAGAATGATACATCAAAAAAGAAAATCAAAGAAATGATATGTTATAGTATATCATTTTATAGTGTGCTCGATGTTGGTATAATCAGTATGCCACTTCAAATCCTGAATTCGGATTTGAACAAGATTTTAAAGTGAATTCAATGCACTAAATCTAAATTGGGGTCAATAAATTTTTTTTATTTAATAAAATAGCTTTAGAATGAATAAGTTAGGATTTGAGTTCAATTGATGCCACCTAAAATTATTAGGATTAATGAAAAAACAATTATTGACCTTAGAGTTACTCCCAGGGTTATAATGCTATAAAAATTTATTACTTATCCTCATATGCGTTCAATGACATGGATCACAGTCTTAGTGGGATTGTTCATGTTCCAAAGCCTTTGGAATGTGGCGGCTGCTTTTTGTGTCCATGAAGAAAGCATTTCCGTGGTTCAAAACTATCACTTTGGACATCATACAAATGCTTTATGTGTGAGCGAGACCCAAAAACATGGTCATCAAGCACCTGAAAAACAGAATAATGATTTAGACTGGGTAGAGAATCACCAGGATCATCTTCCATCGATGATCCAATTGATTTTAGAACAACGTCAAGTTTCTTTTATACAAACACTGTTTTCATATACTGTTAGACCAGAGTATTTTTGGAATAATGATTACAGTTCGCCTGACTTAAGTTCAAAAAGCCCGCCTCCCGAACTTTCCCCGCTAATGGTGGGGTAGCCTTAAATATTCCCACCACTTTCAAATTTAATTTAGTGGGAAACATCTATGTCTTTTCAAAATATGACTTTTACAAGTCAATGCGTAGCGATTGGGCTCTTGCTGTTTGGCATTCAAAATACTAGCGCATCTGCAAATGAAATCTCGAATTTTCAAGATGCTCTAGCCAAAGTTCAGCAATATCAATCACAATTCGAACTTCAGCAACAGCGTCAGCAACTTGCGATATTAAATACTCAAAACAGCAGTCTTTGGCAAAATCCAACTTTCTCGATTGAACAAAACGGTTTTAGTTCTAGTCAGGAACAAGAACTGAGTGTTGGTATCAGTCAACCACTTGATCTCTTTGGTCAACGTAAGTTAAACCAAGAAATAGCATCAATTTCAAAACAGCAGCTTCAACTTAAAGAGCAACTCTGGCAAGCACAGAGTGAAATGGTGGTGAAGTATGCTTGGGCACAATATCTGTTATCTGAAACTGAAACATCCATTTTTGCTAAGCAGATGAAAGTGAGTCAAGCGAATCTAGACAGCGCTAACAAACGTTATCAAGCGGGCAGTATTGCATTAGTAGATTATGAACGTGCTCAGATTGACCATTTAGAAATTCAAAGACAATATCAACAAGCTTTACTTGCGCTGCAAGCATCGCAACGACAATTGTCTAATTTATGGGGAGAGTCCCAACCTTCCTTAAGTGTTCAATCAAACAAAGTGGTTTGGCCAAGCGAGATTGAGCGTTCAGTTGAAAAAAATATCCAACACGGTTGGCTCGAAAAACTGTATGCCTTGAATATGCAACAATCTCAGCAAAAGGTAGAAAGTCTAAAGATAAAAAACCGTCCTCAACCCACGTTGAATCTTGGCATGACTCAGACTAAGTCATCTCAATCTTCGGATGAAACTACTTTAGTATTAGGGGTGGAAGTTCCTTTAAATATTTTTAATCGTCAACAATATGTTATTCCCATGGCTGAGCGCCAACAGCAGTTATTGACTCAAATTCAACAAAGAGAGTTAAAACAACAAATTCTTGATATTGCAAACCGTTTGAATGAGTTGAAAGGCTTGCGTCAGCAATATGACGCTATTAATACGCAAATACAGCTTTCTGAAAAAGTCCAGTCTCGAACTTTACAGGGTTTTCAGGCAGGTAAATTCTCTGTCACGGATATGCAACAGATATCTTTACAGTTGCAAAATTTACGTGTGGCACAACTGCAAATACTCAAACAAGCTTGGCAGATCGGTCTCAGTGTTGAGGCTTTAAGTTTAGGCACAAGTTATGAAGAGATCAGCCAATCCAATGCTTATAGCCAACTCAATAAAAAAGCCTTTGTAGAAACTCAAAATCTGCTGAATGGGCAGGGAGAATAAAGTGAAAAAATATCAATTTGGAAAAATCTCTCAACCCATTTTAATCAGTGTATTGATCGGCTTAACGGCTTTAATCAGCGTATGGATCTGGTTGGGTAATCAAAATGAAAAAAATGATGAGCATGGGCATGATGGTGAAGATGAACAGCATGATGATCATGCTAAAGAAAGTAAAGAAGATCAGCATAGTGAAGAAGGCGAAATAGAGCTTACAGCGCAACAGATGGTGGAACATGGCCTTAAAGTTGAAACAGTCACACAGGGGGAGGTAAACAGCTTTGTAACACTCCCTGGAAAATTGGTGGTGAATACGGATCAACAAGCGCATATTTCACCGAATTTTAGTGGTCATGTTGAGCAAGTTAATGTGGCACTTGGTCAGTATGTGGAACGTGGTCAAACGCTTGCAGTACTTTCCGTCCCTGAATTAATTGATCAACAAGCGAGTTTGAGCATTGCGCAGTTAAGTTTGCGTTTGGCACAGCAAGAATACGAACGAGAACGACAGTTATGGTCACAAGGTATTTCGGCAAAGCAAGATTTGCAGCGTGCTGAAAATGCCTATCGCCAAGCCCAAATTACAGTGCAATCTCAGCAAGCCCGTCTACACGCTCTAGGTTCAACTGGGCAAAATGGACGTTTTGTTATTCGCGCACCCATTCCAGGCATGATCAGTCAAAAAGACATTGTGGTAGGTGAAAATGTCCAACTGGCGGATCAGCTTTTTGTGATTGAAAATCTAAAAGACCTTTGGTTGGAATTTAATCTACCAAATACCTCAAATATTCAGCTTCAAGCGGGGCAAATTTTAAATTTTAAAACTAATGGTTCTGATCAAAATTACCAAGCAAAAGTGCAAACGCTGAATTCACAGGCAGATTTACAAACTGGACGTTTACAAGTGCGTGCCAAAGTCACCACACAAGCGGATGTACTGCGTCCAAATGTTTTGGTAAATGTTTTTGTGACTGATGCACAAGCAAAAACAGCGTTAAGAGTTCAGAAAAAAGCCTTACAGCAGGTTGAAGGAAAACCTGTGGTATTTGTGATTGAGTCTGAAGAAAAGGGACAGGTTCATCTTAAAGCACAGCTAATAGAAGTGGGCGTGAGCAGTCAGGATGGGCAATGGCTAGAAGTCATTTCTGGATTAACTGAAGGGCAGAAATACATTGCTGATGGCAGTTTTTTATTAAAGTCTGAATTAGAAAAAGATGAGGCCGGTCATGAGCATTAATCAAGATTTACCTCATCCTGAAGGATTATTTGAGCGCATTATTCAGTTTGCAATTCAAAATGCTATTTGGGTGATGCTGTTTGTCTGCACATGGATTGCGGTGGGTATTTATAGTTATCAGAAGTTGCCAATTGATGCTGTTCCTGACATTACCAATACCCAAGTACAGATCAATACCCAAGCCAATGGTTTTACAGCACTTGAAGTAGAACAACGGATTACCTATCCGATTGAAAATGCCATGGCGGGTATTCCAGATTTGGAGCTAACACGTTCAATCTCCCGCTATGGATTATCCCAAGTCACTGTTGTATTTAAAGATGGAACCGATATCTATTGGGCACGTCAACAAATTAACCAGCGTGTGCAAGAGGTACAGGCAGAACTACCCAATCAAGTTTCACCTACTATGTCACCTGTATCGACTGGTTTAGGGGAAATCTATCAATGGGTCGTTAAAGCTGAACCAAATGCAAAAAAAGCAGATGGTTCTACTTATACAGCGATGGATTTAAGAGAAATTCAGGATTGGATTGTTCGACCGCAACTGCAACGAGTTAAAGGTGTTGCTGAGGTTAATAGTATTGGTGGCTATAATAAAACCTATCTCGTTTCGCCCGATCTAAGTCGTATGCAGCAGTTGAATGTTGGTTTAGATCAATTACAGCAAGCCTTGACACTGAATAATGAAAATCGTGGTGCAGGGTTCATTGAGGAAAATGGTCAGCAACTCACGGTTCGTGTGCCGGGTACCTTGAATAATATCAGTGATATTGAAAACACCATGATTGCAAGTCCGAACGGTAGTCCAATCCGTGTGGGTGATATTGCTCAAGTCTCCATTGGTCATGACTTAAGAACAGGTGGTGCTACCTATAACGGTGTGGAAACGGTACTTGGGATTGCCATGATGGCGATGGGCGAAAATAGCCGTACGGTATCAAAATCGGTAGATGCTAAGATCCAAGAGGTTCAGAAAAGCTTACCCAAAGGGGTTAAAATTGAAACTGTTTATGACCGCACCAGCTTGGTCGAAAAGGCGATTAAAACGGTACAAAAAAACCTGATTGAAGGCGCCATTTTGGTCATCGTCATTCTTTTTTTATTTCTCGGGAATATGCGTGCAGCCTTAATTACAGCCTGTGTGATCCCATTGTCGATGCTATTCACACTCACAGGCATGGCGCAAAAAAATATCAGTGCCAATCTCATGAGTTTAGGTGCTTTAGATTTTGGGATTATTGTCGATGGGGCGGTGGTGATTGTTGAAAACTGTATTCGTCGTTTGGCGCATACTCAGCAACAGTTAAAGCGACAATTAACTCAACAAGAGCGTTTTAAAGAGGTCTTTTTAGCCGCACGCCAAGCTCGACGTCCCTTGATTTTTGGGCAATTGATCATTTTAGTGGTGTATTTTCCGATTTTTGCTTTAAGTGGTGTGGAAGCAAAAATGTTCCATCCGATGGCACTGACAGTGGTACTCGCCCTTGTTGCAGCCATTATTTTATCGATCACATTTGTGCCTGCTGCGGTGGCATTGTGGGTCAAAGGCGATATTCAAGAAAAAGAAAGTCGTTGGATGTTATGGCTAAAAGCTAAATATCAGCAAACTCTTGATATTGCGTACCAATACAAAGCAGTTGTGCTGACTTTTGCACTGTGTTTATTAGTGATTACAGGATTCATCAGTACCAAACTCGGCAGTGAATTTGCACCACAGCTCAGTGAAGGAGACTTTGCGGTACAACAGTTGCGTTCACCAAGTACAGGCTTAGAAGAGTCTTTACGTATTCAGGAGAATACTGAAAAGCTTCTTTTAAAGAGTTTCCCTGAAATTAAGGCAGTATTTGCCAGAACGGGTACAGCCGAGGTTGCAACAGATGTCATGCCACCCAATATTTCAGATGGCTATATCATGTTAAAGCCTCGTTCAGAATGGCCAAATCCTAAAGAAAGTTTAGATGAATTACGTGGCCGTATGGTGACGTATTTAGCCACGATTCCAGGCAATAATAGTGAATTTTCACAACCGATTGAACTCCGATTTAATGAATTGATCTCAGGTGTGCGTAGTGATGTTGGTGTGAAAATCTTCGGTGATGATATGGATGTCCTCAATACTGAAGCGACTAAAATCTCCAAAATCATTCAGCAAATATCGGGTAGCAGTGCCGTGAAAGTCGAGCAGACCTCAGGTTTGCCATTACTAAATGTCGAGGTAAATAAAGCTTTGGCTGCGCAATATGGGCTAAGTGTGCGTTCAATTCAAGACCTTGTGGCAACCAGTATTGGTGGTCAAAATGTGGGTGAAATCTTAGAAGGTGATCGACGTTTTGATTTTGAAATTAGATTAACTGATCAAGATCGAAATACATCAACAGTTGCTCAGTTGCCGATTCAGCTTCCTAGTGGAGGGCAAATTGTCTTAGCCGATGTTGCGACAGTCAGTCTAATTGAAGGGGTGAACCAAGTCAGCCGTGAAAATGGTAAACGTCGTATTGTCGTGACAACTAATGTTGAAGGGCGTGATCTGGGTTCTTATGTTTCTGAACTGCAAAAGCAGTTAAAAGACTATGATCTGCCAAGTGGGTACTGGATTGAATATGGTGGCCAATTTGAAAATTTAGCTTCAGCTCAATCACGTATGCAAATTGTGATTCCACTGGCCTTATTGACTATCTTTATTTTGCTCATGGCAGTATTTCATAATGTTAAAGAGAGTCTTTTGGTATTTACAGGCGTACCGTTTGCTTTAACGGGTGGTGTTTTATTCCTTTGGCTACGTGGTATTCCCTTATCCATGTCAGCGGGGATTGGCTTTATTGCACTATCAGGTGTTGCTGTCTTGAATGGCCTGGTGATGCTGACATTTATCAAAGAGCTTCGAAATCAATACAGCTTAGATGAAGCAGTATGGAGAGGAGCAATTTTACGTTTACGTCCTGTATTGATGACAGCTTGTGTCGCCTCACTAGGTTTTGTGCCCATGGCACTTGCCACTGGAACAGGTGCAGAAGTACAACGACCTTTAGCGACGGTAGTGATTGGAGGCATTATTTCATCCACCATGCTCACCCTTGTATTACTTCCTATTTTATATCGCTGGATCAATACTGATCAGGACAA
Source organism: Acinetobacter sp. Brlt_5 (assembly GCF_051949055.1). NCBI lineage: Bacteria > Pseudomonadati > Pseudomonadota > Gammaproteobacteria > Moraxellales > Moraxellaceae > Acinetobacter > Acinetobacter sp. Brlt_5. The sequence continues at coordinate 63,997 of NZ_JAYJLP010000003.1, read as the reverse complement.
TAAGCTACTACAAACGGAAACCTATTAAGTATAAATATATTCAAGGTAATGCTTCGGCTTACCTTGAATAATCAATAATAAGGAGAGCACTATGAGTAGCTCAAATCAACATGACCACAGTCATTTTGAAGCATCGGAAAAAAATGCCAAAAAACTCTATTTCGCTTTAGCATTAACCACCACATTTTTGATTATTGAAGTCATCGCTGCGTTTATGACGCAAAGTTTGGCGCTGTTATCCGATGCTGCGCACATGCTGACAGATGCTGCTGCACTTGCGATTGCATTAGTGGCAATTAAAATCGGACAAAAACCTGCAGATGATAAGCGTACATTTGGTTATCAACGCTTTGAAATTCTGGCTGCATTATTTAATGCACTGATGTTATTTGTTGTTGCTCTCTATATTTTATTTGAAGCCTATCAGCGCTTTGAGAATCCACCTGAAATTCAAAGTATCGGGATGTTGGTTGTGGCAATACTCGGACTGATCATCAATCTCATCTCAATGAAAATCTTGCTCTCGAGTAGCAAAGAGAGTCTCAATATTAAAGGTGCTTATTTAGAGGTGCTTAGTGATGCTTTAGGTTCAGTCGGGGTCATCATTGGTGCACTAATCATCTATTTCACGGGATGGATGTGGATTGATACGCTGATTGCAGTGTTGATTGGGTTTTGGGTACTTCCAAGAACTTGGATATTATTGAAACAAAGTATCCATATATTGTTAGAAGGTGTTCCTGAAGAAATTGATATTGAGAAGTTAAGATCAGATTTATTAATGTTAGAAGGGGTTCAAAGTATTCATGAGTTAAAAGTTTGGGCGATTACGTCAAGAAAGGTGGTTTTGACCGTGCATTTGGTTGCACCTGATGTGGATCAAAAAAAATTATACGATCAGGCTTTTCATATACTTCATGAACGGCATCATATCAGTGATATGACACTACAAATTGAAGATAATAATTGGCATAAGCACCAGCATGCTAAGTAACAAAAACGTAGTCGTAATTACAAAGGTAATTGATAATATAGGTCAATTTTGTAAAAACAATGTAGCGATGATTTTTTGTATAGCTAAGTTGAAGGATTTTTTGAACCATTTAGTGGAAAAAATTTTGCTAGTGATTAAGCTACCGCTCAAGTCAGCGATCAAGTTAAGCGCCTAATTGAAACGATGGAACACAAGGAATAGAGCCTTAGCGAACTTATGTCATTATTAGCTTTATCGCATCTTGCAACGTTCAAAAAAAATATTTAAGTCCTGCATTAGAGGCTAGATTAATTGAACGAATAATTCCTGATAAACCAAGAGCTCTAAGCAGAAATACAAATTGAAAAAAGATGGCCTATAGAAAAATTCTGAATAGTAAATAAAAGCAATGTTATAACATTGCTTTTGATCTTCAGTCTTTACGTGTTAAAATGTGTACACCAGTTCTAATCCTGAATTTGGATTTGAACAAGATTTTAAAGTGATTCAATACACTAAATCTAATTTGGGTCAAAATTGGGTCAGTGAATTTTCTTATTCAATAAAATTACTTTAGAATTAATAGGTTAGGATTTGAGTTCAATTGACGCCACCTCCACCAAAATTCTTTCCGAAGTAATCCATCGGAATCTAAAAAAGCCTTTAAACTCAATGTTTAAAGGCTTTTTTTATGCCTGTTTGTCCGATATTGTCTGATCCTATTTGACCCCATATTTGCTCTTTGCGGGTAAATATTGGGAAAATTTACCCAGAAATTAATACATCAATTATGGGTAATCGACATGCCACTTACAGATACTGAATGCAGAAAAGCACAGCCGAAAGATAAACAGTATCGTCTTTCGGATTTACATGGTTTATCCCTGTGTGATTCATAGACATCATTTCAATATAATTGGTGTCTATGAACAGAGAAATTCAACAAAGACTCGTATGGGTTAAATTATTTGAAGAGACCAATGATGCTGGCCTAGTCTGTCGGAGATGTGGCATTTCTAGACCAACATTACGCAAGTGGTGGAAACGATATTCTGAGCAAGGTATTGATGGATTAAATAGTCAGAGTAAACGCCCATTAAAATCTCCAAATACTAAAATCAATGCTGAGCTAGAAGCCTTAATATTGGAAATGCGCTCGGCTAGAAATCTGGGTGCTCGACGTTTGCAAACAGAATTGATGAGGCTGCACGGAGTCTCGTTGTCCTTAGCGACTATCCATAAAGTACTATCCACCCATCAAGTCAAACCGATTAAAAAATTCCGTCGTAAAGTAGATTTCATTCGTTATGAACGCCCATTACCAGGCGATAGGATTCAAATGGATACTTGTAAATTGGGTCCTGGGCTATATCAGTACACATCTATCGATGACTGCACACGATATCGCGTTTTAAGGATATATAAACGCCGAACAGCAGCGAATACGCTCGACTTTTTAGACTGCGTAATTGAAGAAATGCCTTTTCCCATACAGCGAATACAGACCGATCGAGGGCGGGAATTTTTTGCTGAAAAAGTACAGAAAAAATTGATGCAGCATGGAATCAAATTTAGGCCAAATAAACCAGGTTCACCTCATTTGAATGGCAAGGTAGAGCGCTCTCAAAAGACTGATAAATCTGAGTTCTACGCTACTGTCGATATTAATTCTGAAGATATTCAAGACAAGCTAGCCGAATGGCAGCATTACTATAACTGGATGAGACCACATTCAGCTTTGAAAGGTAAAACACCGATGGAAAGGTACTTTGAATTATGTGAAGAAACCCCTTTCTCTGATGAGGTCCAGAAGCAATACAACCCATCCAATGAACGGATTCAACATGCCAATTACAAGATGGATTTAGAGATCGCTAAATTGAAACGATCTCTATGAATCACACAAATAAAAGTAAACTAGGATCTGACACTACTCTTTTGAGTAGTGTCAGATCAAGACCTTTTATTTTTCAAAATCAATTAAGATTTATTTAAATTTCCAAGTGTAATCAATATTTACACGAGTTTCATTATCAGAGCGGAAAGCCATACCTGGTGCAGGCATATCATTACGATAATGACTGTAACGCGCGCGCAAGTTTAAGCCTTCAAGCTTACCTGTTGGAATGCGATAGCTTAAATCGAAATCTAGTGCATCTTGTTCAAATTCTTCGCCCGGTAGATTTCTAATTTCAATATCCACTCCTTTACTATAACGGGTCATAAATTTAAGACCATTAAGTGTCGTGTCTTTAAAATCGTAGTCATAACGGACGTGGTAGACTTTTTCATTAATATTCGTAAAGTCAGCACTCATACTGTCTAGGAATACTGCAGGCTCAGCCCCTGCTAATGTAGGTAGGGCAGTATCACCAAACGATTGCATATAGCCAAGACTAAAGGTGTGATTGCTACGATTCAAACCGAAGATCCCGCTGAAGTGCTGGTTCTCGATATCACCTGCAAGGGCATCACCTGAATCTTCACTCACGAACAAACGTAAATCAGATAGGAAATTACCGATGCCAATATCATGTTTGGTTTTTAGACCCAAGAAACTTTGTTGATATACATCATGTAAGTCTGCATGAAAAATTTGTGTCGCAATCTGATCATTTACCTTATATTCAGCTCCTAACATATGCAGGCCAGAAGATTCAGCAGCAGTGTTGAATCGTCCATTAGGATTACCTACTCGAATTTTTTCATAGTTAGTAGAATCTCGCTGGTTGACACGGTCTGTATAAAGGGCGTGAACCTTTAAATTTTCTATTTCATTAAATTGGAGATGAGCACCACGATAGTTCTGCTGAAATAGACGGGCAGGGCTGGAAAATAATACAGGGAACATCGGTGTTAATGTCCCTACATGTAAAGTCGAGTCCTGTACTTTAGCCTTGGCGGTCCAACGGATTTCACCATATTGGTCAGCACGCTTTCTGTCTTTGCCTACAGGTAATAAACCTGAAGCAGCATACTCATTGACACTATCACCCAATAAGTTAAAACCTGCCAGGCCTAGAATATCTACACCAAATCCGACTACCCCTGGCGTATAACCAGAATTTGCCTTTAAGATAAAACCCTGTGCCCAGTCACGTGCTGCTGGAAAATCATCTCCGCGCTTATAATCCCGGTCAAAATAGAAATTACGTGCTGTCAATGTGACCTGTGAATCATCAGTAAAACTGTTTGCAAACGCAGGAGCTAAAACTACAGGCGAAAGTATCCCTAAAAAGATTGCAGAAAATCTCATAATATTGTCCCTATATATTTAAATAGAGCTGAACGTCATGTTCAGCTCATCATAATGAAGCGATAGAAGTGTTATGAACTTACAGTTGAGCTTTGGAAATTCAGTTGAGCTGCGTGTTTATTTTGTAATTTTGACAGGCTAAGAACAGTCATAATCGCAAGAACAAAAGCACCCGCATAATAGCCATACAGGGTAAGGGAAGAAATACCGCCGTCTAAGAATGCACCAGCAACCAATGGCGATAAAATTCCACCAATACGACCAAAACCAATTGCAGAACCTACACCGGTAGCACGAACATCTGCTTCATAAATTGATGGGGACATAGCATAAAGACCTGCCACACAGCCATTTGACAATACGCCCAGAAAAACAGATAGGATAAAGGCAATGGTAAGTGTGCTAGTACTATTCACAAAGAGCAGAATTAAAATAGCTGTTAATGCCAGGAAGGCAGCTTGCACATAGAATATACGTACACGTGCACTGATGAGACCAATCAGGGCTGCACCAAACATCCCTCCCGCACTGATCAGTACACCTGCAGTCACCCCTTGTTCAGTCGTCATGCCATTTGCAGTCAAGATTTTTGGTGTCCAGCTCATTACGAAGTAGAAGCCAAACATCACGAAGAAGAAACTTAACCAAAGAAAAATAGTTTGTAAGCCAAGACCAGTAGTGAATAATTTGGCAATTCCTATTTTAGGCTGTGCTGTATTATGGATAACTTCAGGAAGCTGAGGAATACGAGTTAAACCAATACGTTGGCAGAGATGATTAATACGATCCAAAGCATTTTTTGGCTGTTTGACCAGCAGGTAGTCAAGTGATTCAGGTAAAGTGAAGTATGCCACCACCAGCATTAACATGGTCGTTAAGCCACCTGCAAGGAACACAGAACGCCAGCCGAAATGGCTGATCAAAGCAATTGCGATCATACCACCAATAGTTGCACCAATTGCATATCCAGTGGACTGCAAACTTACTGCCAGGCTTCTCCAGCGTAAAGATGCATATTCACTGGCAATCACATTACTGCTCGCTAAAATACCACCAATCCCCAGACCAGTAATAAAACGCAGAATACCGAGTTGAGTTGCATTCTGTACTAGTGAAGCAGCAATCATGCTGACACCACTAATTAGTAGACAAAGCAGGATTAACGGGCGACGACCAATTTTGTCTGCCCAAGGTGCCAGAAATAAAGAACCAGCGCCCATACCAAATAGACCAGCACTTAATAAAGCACCTAATTGCGCACCTGTAAGTCCCCATTCAGCTGATACCGATGATGCAGTGAATGCCATCACCAGCACATCGAAGCCATCGATGACATTTAAAAGAACACAGATACCGATAACAAACCACTGATATCTATTCATGGTTTTGTTATTCATTTCCTCACGAGGGTTCTGAACCATTTACTTTCTCCATGGAATCAGACACGTAAACCAGCTTATACATCTACTAATAAACGTGATTAGTTTATTAGTCTTGCATAATTTTTCTGGTTAAAAGGTGTCATCCTAGTAATGTTTAAGATGTCCATCGCAGATCAGAACCCGTCCATGTTCTGTTACTGAAGATTTATTCAGCTTATTTGCGATTTGCTGAATTTATCATTATTGGATCCAAATTCAAGCATAAAATAAATTTTTTAATCATTTTTATGGATTAATTGGATCCACATAACCTAGGAAATCATTGAATAATCGAGTGAAATACTAGGAATTAAAAAGTATGAATACAGGCGTTCATTTTGTAAAAAACAATATACATGATCAATTACTTAGCATATAAAACATAAATGAGTATAGAAATCATGCAATATCATCAAAGTATGGCACGCAAGTCATGAGCAGTTTGTTTGAGCAATGGAAGGATATTTTGTATTAAATAATTGGCATCAATCCGATTGCTTGAGCCAATACAGTTTAGCGCAGCTATAGTATCTCCCTGCATATTTAAAATCGGTACGGCCATCGCAGTGATTCCTAATTCATGTTCTTCTGTAGAAATACAGTAATCAAGCTGACCCACTTCCTGCAATATTTTTAAAAATACCTGAGGATCCGTAATCGTGTAAGGAGTAAGTCTTTTCAGGTTAAATTTATCTAGCCATTGCTGTTGGGCTTCAAAACTTAAACGTGAAAGCAGTATTTTACCTGTTGATGTGGCATAAGCAGGCAGGCGATTCCCCAGATGCACACCAAGCGGACTAAGTTTGCTGGTATCAATTTGGGGAGCAATACTTTTTGCGACAGGTACGACTTCATGCTCATCCAGCACTGCCACCGAATAGCTTAAAGCAGTTTTTATGCTTAAAAGATTAAGCATAGGCTGGGCAACTTTCGGTAAATATGCAGAACTGAGATAAGCACTGGAAAAGCGTAGCACCTTATAGGTTAGCCAGTAAAAATGTTCATCTGTATCGAGATAACCCAGAAATTTGAGTGTACGGACATAGCGTCGTGCCGCAGTACGGCTTAGTCCGGTACGTTCAGCAATCTGAGTAACATTGAGCTTTTGACGTTCAATGCCGAAGCATTCTAGCAAACTTAAACCTTTTGCTAGACCTGCAATGTAATCATCATATTGAATAGACTCATTATTATTCTCACTAAAAATTAAATCCTTGCGCAATTATATATCCCTCATTAGTTATTTTCTTAAATATCTTGTCCGATCATCGGACAAAAGTCACCTATTTCGGTAGGGATTGAGGCTAAAGTCTAGGCAGAAACATAAAAATTTCTTAGCTTGTAAAAAAGGATGGCTATTAAGGAATTGTCAGCATATGGAAATTTTAAATACTAAAGTCGCAATTATTGGTTCAGGTCCAGCAGGATTATTGCTTGGACAATTACTCTATAAAGCCGGTATTGATCATATTTTAATTGAGCAGCGTAGTGCTGAGTATGTAGCAAGCCGTATCCGTGCTGGTATTCTCGAGCAGGTATCTGTTGACCTTTTAGCTGAAGCCGGTGTAGATGCTCAACTCAGAGAAAAGGGCTTACCACATAACGGTATTGAAATTCTAACCAATGGTGAGAAACACCGTGTGGATCTAACCCAACTCACCGGAGGTAAGCAGGTCACTGTTTATGGTCAAACTGAAGTAACCAAAGACCTGATGCAAGCACGTACTGAAGCGCAATTAACGTCTTTCTACGAAGCAAGTAATGTACAAGTTCATGAATTTTATGGTGAGCAACCTTCGGTGACATTTGAACATGACGGCCGTCAGGTCACAGTTCAATGTGATTTTATCGCAGGTTGTGATGGCTACCATGGTGTATGCCGTGCAAGTGTTCCTGAAGATAAAATCAAGACCTTTGAAAAAGTGTACCCATTTGGCTGGTTGGGTGTACTTGCAGATGTACCACCAGTAGCAGATGAGTTGATTTATGTACAATCTGAACGTGGTTTTGCATTATGCAGTATGCGTTCAAATACACGTAGCCGCTACTATTTACAGGTCCCATTAACAGACAAAGTTGAAAACTGGTCAGATGACCAATTCTGGGAAGAGTTGAAAAACCGTCTTGATCCTGAAAGCCGTGAAAAGTTAATTACAGGTCCTTCAATTGAAAAGAGTATTGCACCATTACGTAGCTTTGTAACAGAGCCAATGCGTTTCGGCAAATTATTCTTAGCAGGGGATGCAGCGCATATTGTTCCGCCAACAGGTGCCAAAGGTCTGAATCTTGCAGCATCAGATATCGCATTCTTGTCTAAAGCCTTGATTGAATACTATGACAATGGGTCAGAAGCGGGCATTGATAGCTATTCAGAAAACTGTTTAAAACGGGTGTGGAAAGCAGAACGTTTTTCTTGGTGGATGACACATTTACTTCATCGTTTTGAAACAGAAACTGAATTTGAACATAAAATCAAACAAGCGGAATTGAGTTATATTTTAAGTTCAGAAGCAGGTCAGACGACACTTGCTGAAAATTATGTTGGTCTACCGCTACAAAAAGCGAGCTAAGCGCTGTTTTTAAAAATATCTTCATTTAAACCCAAGGTTGTTTGGAACACATTGAGTTCATTTGAATCCGATGTGTTTTTTATTTTCGAGCATGAATTCTTATTAAAAACATGCGCATTATACGTAGAAAATTACTTAAACAAATTGACGGAATTCACGCGATGTTTGTTGCAGTAAAGGCAAAATATGCTGTTGTAAATATTCTTTACTGGTACGTCCAGTAGGAGATACGATATTTAAAGCAGCAACCACATCGGCACGGTGATTATAAATTGGAACTGCGAGCGCATGAACACCAAGTTCATGCTCTTCTGCTGAATAGCAAAATTCATCAGCACGAATTTGCTGTAATAGAGCTAAAAATGCCTGATTATCTGTATAGGTGTATTTGGTCAGTGATTTTAAAGGATATTGCTCAAGCCATTCTTGCTGTGACTCAGGACCTAAATAACTCAATAAAACTTTTCCTGCTGAAGTAGCATGCGCGGGTAACCGATTACCGAGATGTAAGCCATAAGGATTGACTCGATCAGTTTGTTGATGGGCGGCACTACGCGCGATGGTAATCGCCTCAAAACCATCCAAGACCATCACAGAGTAAATTAATGAAGTTTGCTGGGTCAGTAAATTAAGAAGTGGTTGAGCAATCTTGGGTAACTGTGCTCCACTCAGATAAGCCCCTGAAAATTTAAGTACTTTGGGACTCAAAGAATAAAAATGTCCATCAAAATCTAAATAACCAAGATATTCCAGTGTCAATAAATGACGACGTGCAGCAGCTCGTGTAAGTCCTGTCTTTTCAGCTGCCATACTAACGTTTAAACGATATCGATCATTGGCAAAGCAATCCAGAATCGCCAGCCCCTTACTTACTCCAGCAATAAAATCTTCATGACGAATTATTTTTTTATTTTCAGGATTCTGGATCAGCTGATCGCGGGCACCGTTATTGATTGTCATGTCAATTCCTTAATCTTCATATATTAATTCACTCACTATTTTTACAGTTGCTTTATTCAATTCTGAGAATTAATAAAATTTTTGTTCGATCATCGTGCAATGATTATGTAAACCGTACAAAACTATTTTTAAACCGTAGTCGAAAGCTTGGAATTTATCAAGAATAGATCACACAGAATCCTAAGGATTTTGGTTGGAATTTGTTCTCCGTCCAGAATGTGTTCAAACCAGAACCTTAGGTTCTCAAAATTTTTGTACTGAGTGGCAATACATGGAGTTATTTGATGATCGATAAAAGTTCTGCCTCACTGGTCGAAGCACTTTCACAAATCAAAGACGGATCTACCATCATGATCGGTGGATTTGGTACAGCGGGGCAGCCTGCTGAACTGATCGACGGTCTGATTGAACTGGGGATCAAAGATCTGGTGATCGTCAATAACAATGCCGGTAATGGCGACTACGGTCTGGCTAAATTACTCAAAGCTGGTGCAGTGCGTAAAATCATCTGCTCATTCCCGCGTCAGTCTGATTCCTGGGTATTTGACGAATTGTACCGTGCAGGAAAAATCGAATTAGAACTGGTTCCTCAAGGTAACCTGGCATGCCGTATTCAGGCTGCAGGTATGGGCTTGGGTCCAATCTACACCCCGACTGGTTTTGGTACATTGCTGGCAGAAGGCAAACCAACCATGAACTATGAAGGCAAAGACTACGTTTTAGAAAACCCAATTAAAGCTGACTTTGCTTTAATCAAAGCACAGCAAGGCGACCGTTGGGGTAACCTGGTTTACCGCAAATCTGCACGTAACTTTGGCCCAATCATGGCGATGGCTGCCGATGTCACGATTGCACAAGTCTCTGAAGTGGTTGAGTTAGGTGCTTTAGACCCTGAACACATCATCACCCCGGGTATTTTTGTACAACATGTTGTACGAGTGAAACCTGCACAGTAATCACGGATTAGGAGAAAAGAAATGAGCTATAGCAAACTGACCCGTGACCAAATTGCTGAACGTGTTGCACAAGACATTCCAGATGGTGCTTATGTCAACCTGGGCATTGGCTTGCCAACCAAAATTTCGAACTACCTGCCTTCAGACAAAGACGTGTTCTTGCACTCTGAAAATGGCTTATTGGCTTTCGGTCCGCCACCTGCAAAAGGTGAAGAAGATCCTGAGCTGATCAACGCAGGTAAAGAATATGTGACCTTGCTGGAAGGCGGTGCTTACTTCCATCACGGTGATTCATTCGCGATGATGCGTGGCGGTCACTTAGACATCGCGGTACTGGGTGCATTCCAAGTGGCTGAAAATGGCAACCTGGCTAACTGGCATACTGGCGCACCGGATGCGATTCCTGCGGTAGGTGGTGCAATGGACTTGGCCGTAGGTGCGAAAAAAGTCTTTATTACGACCGATCACGTGACTAAAAAAGGCGAACCGAAGATTGTCGCTGAATTGACTTATCCTGCAACAGGCTTGAAATGTGTAGACCGTATTTATACCGACCTGTGCGTGATTGATGTGACAGATGAAGGCATGAAAGTGATTGAGAAAGTCGAAGGGCTGTCATTTGAAGAATTGCAGTCGATGACGGGTGCAAAACTAGTTGATGCGACTCAAGGTTAAAAAATCCCTCCTGATCTTCCTTTGAGAAAGGGAGGAAAAGTCCTCCTTTATTAAAGGGGGATTTAGGGGGATTAAAAGAATCAAAGGATTAAATAAATGAAAAACGCATACATCATTGATGCCATCCGTACCCCATTCGGCCGTTATGCCGGTGGACTGGCAGCTGTCCGTGCAGATGACCTGGGTGCGCTGCCAATTAAAGCCTTGATGGAACGTAATCCAGCGGTGAACTGGGAACAGGTTGATGACGTGATCTATGGCTGTGCCAATCAGGCTGGTGAAGACAACCGTAACGTCGGTCGTATGTCTTCTCTGCTTGCAGGCCTGCCTTATCAGGTACCAGCAACGACAGTAAACCGTCTGTGTGGTTCATCAATGGATGCAATCGCAATGGCAGCACGTGCGATTAAAGCTGGTGAAGCCCATCTGATTATTGCCGGCGGTGTAGAAAGCATGTCGCGTGCCCCATTTGTCATGGGTAAATCTGAATCTGCTTATGGCCGCAGCCAGAAGATTGAAGACACCACCATGGGCTGGCGTTTCATTAACCCGAAACTGAAAGAAATGTACGGCGTGGACACCATGCCGCAAACCGCTGAAAACTTAGCGGAACAGTTCAAAATCAACCGTGAAGATCAGGACAAGTTTGCCCTGACCAGCCAGAAACGTACTGCTGCTGCGCAAGCACGTGGTTTCTTTGATAAAGAAATCATTGCTGTGGAAATTCCACAACGTAAAGGCGAACCTGTGGTTGTTGCTAAAGATGAACATCCACGTGCATCGACTACTACAGAAGCTTTGGCAAAACTGAAACCTGTGGTGAAAGCTGACGGTACGGTGACTGCAGGTAATGCTTCCGGGATTAACGATGGTGCGGCTGCTCTTTTGATCGCATCTGATGAAGCGGTGACTAAACACGGCTTAAAACCACGTGCCAAAATTATTGGTTCAACGGTTGTTGGTGTTGAACCACGTATCATGGGCTTTGGTCCTGCGCCTGCCATCCAGAAATTACTGGCTCAAACAGGTTTGTCTTTAGAGCAGATGGATGTGATTGAGCTGAATGAAGCTTTTGCTGCTCAAGCTTTGGCATGTACACGTGACTTGGGTATAGAGGACGGTTCAGAGAAAGTCAATCCAAATGGCGGTGCGATTGCATTGGGTCACCCACTGGGTGCTTCAGGTGCGCGTTTGGTGACAACTGCACTGAACCAGCTGGAACAGACTGGTGGCAAATATGCACTATGCTCAATGTGTATTGGTGTCGGTCAAGGCATCGCTTTGATTATTGAACGTGTATAAATTTAAATACCTTTCATTTTTTGCTTAAAAACAAAACAATGAAAGGTATTTAAAACGAGTTAGAAAAAGGATATTCAAATGAGCCAATTGTACGCAAGTCTATTTTACCAAACTGAGATTACTGCAATATTTAGTGATGAAGGGGTAGTGCGTTATATGTTGCAAGCAGAAGCAGCATTGGCTCAAGCTCAGGCAAAAGTGGGTGTGATTCCTGCTTCAGCGGCAGCAAATATTGTATACGTTGCCCAACAACGGGTGAATGAGATCATTGACTTTACTGCGCTTGCAAGTGCATCAGGACTTGCTGGAAACATTGCGATTCCCTTTGTGAGACAATTGACGGCTGCGGTTAAAAAAGTCGATGAAGATGCTTCGCGCTATGTACATTGGGGGGCGACAAGCCAAGACATTATTGATACTGCATGTATTTTGCAGTGTCGTGATGGCTTAAATTTAATTGAGGCTAAACTCATCCAGGCGATAGCAGCAACTCGAAACTTGACCGAACGCTATCGTGACCAAGTCATGATTGGTCGGACATGGTTACAACAAGGCCTACCACTAACCTTTGGTCATAAAACTGCCCGCTGGTTAGCAAGTTTGCAACGTGATCTTGAACGTGTACAAGCACTTAAAAATTCTACACTCACTGCACAATTGGGTGGAGCCGTTGGCACACTTGCGTCACTTATTGATCAAGGCAGTGCAGTTGTAAAGGCGTTTGCAACAGAACTTCAACTCAATGTCCCGGATTGTACTTGGCATGGCGAACGTGATCGTATTGTGGAAATTGCCCATGTGCTTGCCACAATTACAGGGAACTTGGGCAAGATGGCACGCGATTGGTCACTGATGATGCAAACCGAAATTGCAGAAGTGTTTGAACCCAGCGGAGCAGGACGTGGCGGATCATCGACGATGCCGCATAAACGTAATCCTGTTGCAGCAGCCTCAATTCTGGCAGCAGCCAATCGTGTCCCTGCACTCATGTCGAGTATCTATCAAAGTATGGTTCAGGAACATGAACGTAGTTTGGGGGCCTGGCATGCTGAGTGGCTGGCACTGCCTGAAATCTTCCAATTGTGTGCTGGTAGCCTGCAACGCGCGATAGAAGTTTTTGAGGGCCTGGAAGTACAGAAGGACAATATGTGCCGCAATCTAGAATGTACTCAGGGCTTAATTATGGCAGAAGCCCTCATGATGTCTTTGGCACCAAAGTTAGGCCGACTCAATGCCCATCATGTGGTTGAAGCCGCATGTAAACAGGCAGTTGCTGAACAGCGTCATTTATTAGATGTAGCACAAAATCATCCTGAAATTTTAGCTGTATTTAATTCGGAACAATTAAGCCAGATTTTTAATCCACAAAATTATTTAGGTAATACCCAGCATCAGATCGATGCAGTATTGCAACGTGTTCAAGGAAAATAGTCATCATGACACTTATCAATAATCGTAATGGCCAACAATTGGCAGTTTACACTTTTGGTGATACCGCTCATCCAGCTCTTATTTTTTCGAACTCATTGGGTACAGATCACGGCATGTGGCAGGCTCAAGTTGCTGCATTTGCTGAAGACTACTTTGTGATCTGTTATGACACTTGCGGTCATGGTAAAAGTGCGGTCATTGAAAATATCACGCTGAGCGACTTAGCTAATGATGTCATTGATATTCTTGATCACTTCAAAGTTGAAAAAGCGCATTTTTGTGGTATTTCGATGGGCGGAATCACTGGTCTGCAATTGGGTTTAATCGCGCCACAGCGTTTCCTGAGTATTACCATTGCCAATTCAGCGGCGAAGATTGGACAAGCTGAAGCATGGTTATCACGTGCAGATGCGGTCGAAGAACAGGGATTGGCCGATATTGTCAGCACAACACACACCCGGTGGTTCAGCAACAAATTTGATTATATCCACGATCGCCTTGCACAGCAGACCATTCAAAGTTTGTCGGTGACACCGCCGAAAGGCTATGCAGCATCGTGCCGCGCGCTTGCAAACGCAGACTTACGTGACCAAATTGCCAACATTGAAGTGCCATGTTTAGCACTATGTGGTGGCTTAGATCCGGTCACGACCGTGGCAGATGGCGAATTTATGCAAGCGCATATACCGAACTGTGAGATTGCGGTGCTAGATGCTTCACATTTATCAAATATTGAGGTACCACAACAATTTAACCAAGTCCTTGCCGCGTTTATTGCAAAGCATTGATTTGAATTCAGCGTCATTATGGAATGAAGGTGTTCCTCAGACATTTTCACTCCGCCTTATCAGCGTTAAAGAGTGTATTGATCATGAATGATGAAGAACGTTACAAACAAGGAATAGAAGTGCGCACGGAAGTGTTAGGTGAAGCACATGTCGGACGCTCTTTGGAAAATTTAAATGACTTTAATGAAGACTTCCAAAACTTCATCAGTCGTTTTGCTTGGGGAGAAGTATGGTCACGTCCAGGTTTACCACGTCATACCCGTAGTCTGGTAACTATCGGTATTTTGCTCGCATTGGGTCGTGAAGCTGAGTTACGTATGCATATTCGTGCATGTTTTAACAATGGCGTGACCAAAGATGAGCTTAAAGAGCTGTTTTTACATGCTTCTTTATATGCAGGTTTACCCGCTGCAAACGCTGCGATGCATATGGCAGAGGAAGTTTTTGTAGAACTTGGTATTGCACCGACAAAACTTAAATAACGGACGATTTTTTTAGGATTGAACAAGGAGAGATTCATGATTCAGAATCAACTAGGCGCTTATGCGCAACGTAATACGGATGATCATCCACCGGCCTACGCACCGGGTTATAAAACCAGTGTGCTTCGTTCGCCGAAAAATGCACTCATTTCAATTGCGCAAACACTGACTGAAGTAACGGCACCACATTTCACTTCAGAACTTTTAGGGCCTAAAGACAATGACTTGATTTTGAACTATGCCAAAGATGGTTTACCTGTTGGTGAACGTGTCATTATTCATGGTTACTTGCGTGACCAATTTGGTCGCCCGGTTAAAAATGCCTTGATTGAAGTCTGGCAGGCAAATGCTTCTGGTCGTTATCGTCATCCAAATGACCAATATATTGGTGCAATGGATCCTAACTTTGGTGGTTGTGGTCGTATGCTGACGGATGAAAATGGTTTTTTCATTTTCCGTACCATTAAACCGGGTCCATATCCATGGCGTAACCGAATTAATGAATGGCGTCCTGCACATATTCACTTCTCGGTAATGGCAGATGGCTGGGCACAACGTCTCATTTCGCAATTTTATTTTGAAGGTGATACCTTAATTGACAGCTGCCCAATTCTAAAAACGGTTCCTTCAGAACAGCAACGCCGTGCTTTGATTGCCTTGGAAGACAAGAGTAATTTCATTGAGGCTGACAGCCGTTGCTATCGCTTCGACATTACTTTACGTGGTCGCCGCGGAACTTATTTTGAAAATGAATTAACGTGATAAGGAGCATCATGATGAACGGTTGGAATTTCCAGGAATTACATGAAACACCATCTCAAACAGGTGGTCCATACGTCCATATTGGCCTGATGCCCAATCAGGCAGGCATTGAAGTATTTGAGCATAGTTTTAATAATCAATTGGTTAAAGCTGAAACTCAAGGTGAACGTATTCGCCTTGAAGGTCAGGTATTTGATGGCCTCGGTCTACCTTTACGTGATGTATTGGTTGAAATCTGGCAGGCAGATACAAATGGCGTCTATCCAAGTAAGGCAGATATTCAGGGTAAACAGGCTGATCCACATTTCTTTGGTTGGGGCCGTGCGGCTGCAAACTTTGAAACGGGATTATGGAGCTTTGATACCATCAAGCCAGGCGCTGTACCGGGGCGTAAAGGTGCCCGTCAGGCACCGCATATTGCTTTAGTCATTTTTGCACGTGGTATTAACTTAGGTTTACATACCCGTATTTACTTTGATGATGAGGCAGAAGCCAATGCTAAAGATCCCTTGCTGAATGGAATTGAATGGGCGCCACGTCGTCAGACTTTAATTGCCAAACGTGAAGAATGTAATGGTGAAGTGGTTTATCGTTTTGATGTACGTATCCAGGGTGATAATGAAACGGTATTCCTAGATATCTAAGCATTCGATAGAAAGTGCTAAAATGACAAAAGGTCAGCATTTGCTGACCTTTTTAGCGAGAGATATTTCAAGATAAATAACTTATGAAATGTCAACAGACCCTATTTAAATCATAAGGTTGATAGTTATTTTTGAATATATTTTTCTATAAAAAATTCATTAATATCATTAATTTCACAATTTAAAATATTTAAGATCCGAATTAAATGCTCTTGATCTTCGTCAGAAAGTACCTCTAAAATTTTTTCTTCTCGCTCTTTGGCTACTTGATACATTTTTTCATACATGATTAGACCAGCAGATGTGAGCGTATTTTTTTTCACACGAGAATCTTTTTTATCTACTGTCATTTTAATATAACCACGTTCTTGGAGTTTTGCCAAAGAGCGACTCACAGCGCTCTTATCCAGTCCAATAACATGACAAATTCTACTTGCAGGAATATTCTCTTCAACCGCTAAAAGAGAAAGAATGCGCCAATCTGTGACTCCCATATCAAATAAAAAAGCATACAGTTGTGATGCACCATTCGACATCTTATTTGAAAAAAAGTTAATTAAAGCAGGAATATATCGATCTAATTGAAGTTTAAGTGAAGTATCCATACAGCGTGTATCAAAAAGTCTTTAAACCACTTTAACATGGATTGTTAATATTTTGTTGTCATGTCAACCAATTGGTTGACATGACAACTAATTTCTCCTATTTTTATTCATGTAGATCTTATTCTGTTTTAAAAAACTCGTAATTTTTCTTCAGGATAATTGTGTTTAAGGAAAGCATCAGAATCATTATAAAAAGGATGTAGTGCTATGAATAGTGGTCGTCAAATTAAGCTGGTAGATCAAGAAATCTCAACAAGAAGCCCTTTCCCAAAAGATCAGTGGTATATCATCGCACTCTCTAAAGAGCTACGAGATAATTTACTTGGGCGTAAAATTTTAAATATTCCAATGGTTATGTTTAGAGATAAAGAAGGCACAGCTGTTGCACTAGAGGACCGCTGCTGCCATAGGGGTATGCCGTTATCCCAAGGACTTTTGGAGCAGGGTAAAATTCGCTGTAGCTACCATGGATTGCTATATGATGAAAATGGACACTGTGTAGAGGTTCCAGGGCAAAATAGAATCCCTTCAAAAGCGAAAATCAAATCATTTTATCTTGAAGAAAAACAAGGTTTGATTTGGTTGTGGTATGGAAAAGAAGAAAGTGTACCTCTCATAGAAGCACCAGACTACCCATATCATGATGATCCAGATTACTTATATGATGGAGACCGATATCATTATCAGGCACCTTACCAGCTCATTCATGATAATTTAATGGACTTAAGTCATTTAGCCTATGTTCATTTAAAAACTATTGGTGGTAATGCAAAAGCTCATATGAATGCGACCATGAAAACCAAAGTGATAGGTAATCAAGTCATAGTCACACGGCATATGCTCGAATCGGACCCACCGCCAACCTACAGTATGGCTTATCCGTTTAAAAATAAAATAGACCGTTGGCAAGAAATTGATTTTCGAGTTTCTCATATCCGTATTTGGACAGGAGCCATAGAAGCAGGTGATGACTCCTTGGAAAATCCAGATCGTAAAGGATTTCATATGAGAGGGTTTCATGCAATTACGCCTGAAACAGAGAATTCTTGTCATTATTTTTGGACCATGTCGACTAATCCTAAACATGACCGCGAACATATTGCAAAGTTAGTCATTGATCAGACAAAACAGACTTTTGATGAAGATAAAGAAGTGATAGAAAACCAGTACAAGAACCTAGATGATTTTAATCATCCTGAGATGATCGGTATACATATTGATGTGGGTCTGACCCATGCCCGACGAATCATTCAGTCTTTAATTTAAACGTTAAAATAATAAGCTTTATCTATTTATGCTAATTGCAACAGTAGGTTATTTAGTTTCTAGCCTACTGTTGCAAATAACCCATTAACCATTTGAATTAGATAAAATAGCTATGATGATCAGCTAAATTTAAGGGTTAATTTAAGAAAGAATAATAAAAGAGGCACTGGTTTTTGCAACCAGTTTATTATGTTGCCATGCTTCACTTTCGATACTTAGAATTGTTTTTCCTTCTTTAACAAACCAGGCTTTTGCTTGTACCTCACCCACCTCGCAGGGTCTAAAAAAATCCATCGATAAATTAATCGTCGCGGCAGGTTTTGCAGTCTGATTCAGTGCTGCCAAAATACCCATTGCATCGTCAAGCATGGCACAAATCATACCGCCTTCTACACTACCACGCGGATTGGTAAAGCTCTCGAGTGCAGTATAACTCACGGCTATTTCACGCTTTTCTCTATCCCACTGAATATTATGCCCCCCCAATAAATGATGAATTGGTGGGAGATGTTCCAGAATCTTGTTTTCCATAGTGATTAATCCTTCAATTTTTATAAATACTAATTTTTCTAATTCTTTTATTTTAAGGTGAATGCATCATAAATCACCGCCTTACCTAAACGCATTGCACTGCCTACAGCTACGGTTTGGTTTAACCAGGCATATTGGGGTGCACTGGTCTCGAATTGCATAGTCAACTTGAAATAATACTGACTTGGATCGACATCTTTACCTGTACTTAACTGTTTTAAAATTTCAGGTGAAGCATGTCGGTAACCTTTAGTCTGTAAATAAATCAATGCGCCGTCATCAGTTTTCAAAAGATATCGTGTATCGATAATCGCTAGGCCTTTGCTATCTACGATTTGCCAGTCTGCGCCATTGTTGAGAATACGTCCTCTAAATGAAGGACCTTCAAAAGTGCCGCCAGTAATCGGAATAATCCGTCTTTGTCTCATATCTGCCGTTTTGCCTAACTCCCAAACTGGAGCATTTAATTCAACCTTGAAAGTGGCCAAGGGTTCAAGTTTAAGTGGTGGAGGGGAAAACTGTGTATCTGCATAACTGAGTACAGATAGATTTAGGCCGATCCAAATGCCAAATAAATATTTCATTTATCATCCTTTAAAATAAAAAAGGCCCTAAAAACTAGAGCCTTTGAAGGTATTATTTAAATTTCCATGTGTAATCAATATTAATACGGGTTTCATTAGCCGGTTTAATGTTGGCAGTAATTGGCATATCATTATCATAAATTGCATAACGTGCACGTAGCCCAAGGTTTTTCAGTGGGCCATTTTGCACGGTATAACCTATGTCAAAGTCGAGTTCATCTTCCTCAAAATCGGTCCCTCCGAGTTGCGGCGCATAAATATTGCTACCATGGGTATAACGAGTCATAAAACGTAAACCCGGAACATAATCTTTAAAGTCATATTCATAACGGGCACTATAAACACGTTCTTTGGCATTTAAGAATTCGCCGGTCCATGTATCGATGGTTAAGCCTGTTTCACCGCCAGTTAGATAAGGAAAGGCCGTGTCACCTAGATGATGGAAAGTCGAAAGAATAAATTTATGGTTTTGATGCTTTAGCTCTGAGTGGCTATGGATTAGATTATTATCTACTTTACCTGCTTTGGCAGCACCATCAGCATCACTCATATAATAACGTAGCTGGCTGGTCAGTGCGGTATCGTCATTAAAGGCATGCTTGTAGGTGACGCCCAATAATGATTGATGATACAGATCTTCGACATCCATATGGAAGGCTGTCAGTTTTAGCGGATAATTGTTGAGATTATAATGGCCACCAAGATAGTACAAATGATCTGTTTCAACCGATCTATAACGGCCGTTTACCCCAGAGATTTTAATGTTTTCATAATTGGTCGAATCACGGTGATTGACCTTGTCAATATAGGATGCTTGTAAATCGAGACCCTGCACATCTTTAGACTGAACTGCAACCCCGCGATAGGTTTGAGGTAACAGGCGCGCAGGGGAACCGACAAGTACTGGTGTCATCGGTTGTAATGTACCGATGCGGACTTCAGTTTGAGCAACTTTGGCTTTAGCTGTGATCCCAATTTCCCCATATTGATCTGCTGGCTCATTCGTTCGGGCATTACGTGGTAGGTTTCCTGTACCACCATACTTTGCATCGCCATCCAGCTTAAACCCGGCAGTGGCCAAAATGTCGATGCCAAATCCAATAGGACCTTCGGTATAACCTGACTGAGCTTTGAAAATAAAACCTTGACTCCAGTCCCGGAGTGCCGGATAACGGTTTTCAACCTGGAAATCGCGATCAAAGTAGAAGTTGCGAGCCGTTAAATCCACTTTACTTTGCTCAATAAAACTATTGGCAAAAGCAGGTGTAGTTAAAAGAAAAAACGGTGTGATCCATAAATTTTTCATCATTATTTCATCCTGAAACATTATTGAAAATATTGTTTTTAAGTCATGCGTGTTTTATTTCCCCAAGAGTTCGCGTGCTACGATCTCCTTCATAATTTCATTGGTTCCCCCATAAATTTTTTGCACACGCGCATCGACAAAGAAGCGCGAAATTGGATATTCCTGCATATAGCCGTAGCCCCCAAACAGTTGCAGGAGCTGGTCAATGACTTCGCATTGGGTGTCAGTAATAAAACATTTCAATGCGGCCACTTCAGTCACACTTAGGACATCTTTGCTATATAGGTCTTTACAGCGTTCTACAAATGCTTCAGCTGCAAGTGCTTTAATTTGCGCTTGAGCAAGCACAAAACGTGTATTCTGTAATTGCGATAAAGCTTGACCAAAGGCTTTACGTTCAAGTACATACTCTTTGGTAATGTCAATGGCACCTTGGATTGCTCCAAGTGCCATGAGTGAAATGCTGAGACGTTCGCGTGGGAGTTCTTGCATCAGATAGCTAAAACCATGGCCTTCTTGACCCAAAAGTTGATTTTTAGGTACATGAACTTGGTCGAAAAACAGTTCAGCAGTGTCTTGGGCATGTAGTCCAATTTTTTTCAGGCTGCGTCCTTTTTTCACTCCATCTAAATGAGCATCAACGAGTAAAATGGAGATACCTTTGGCTCGTGCTTGCGGGTCAGTTTTTGCAACCAGTACGATTAAGTCGGCATGATGTCCGTTGGAAATAAAGGTTTTAGAACCGTCTACCACATAATGATCGCCATCTAAAATGGCCTGGGTACGAATTGCTTGTAAATCTGAACCAGCATTGGCTTCGGTCATCGCGATCGCGGTCACTACCTCACCCGAGACCATCTTGGGTAACCAATATTGTTTTTGTTCTTCGCTACCAATATTTTGGATATAAGGGGAGACAAGTTCACTTTGCCCTCCAATACCGACTGCCAAGGCAGTAAAACCAGCTTTGGCTGTTTCCTGGACCAACATTTGTGAATAGTGAATCGGTGCACCAAAGCCCCCGTATTCTTCAGGGACATCAACACATAAAAAGCCGTTTTCCCCAAGCTTGTGCCATAATTCACGTGGGATTAAGCCTTGTTCTTCCCAAGTTTCATAAAATGGTGCAACATGTTCTGCTAAAAAACGTTGATAATTATCACGAAATAGCTCGAAATCACTATCTTTTTGCATAGAATTATCCTTGATTTGGATGCAACTGCCCAAGCAGCGCTATAAAAAGCACTGCTAAATTCAGGGTAAGGGCTTATTGTTTAAGGGTTGGAATACGAATAATCAGTGGATTATTAACGTGTTTTTCATAAAGCTCCTGCACCATGGCAGCACGACGTTTTAAAATGCCACTCTGATTTAAGTTGCCTTTGTCAGTGGTTTCTCCGGCATCCAGCTGTGGAGCTTCTATCATTAAATACAGCATTGATACGGTATTTGAACTGCCAGTGGCGTCTTTATTGAAGTCCACCAGAAATTGTTTAAACCATTGCTGCACTTTAGGGTGGCTCAACACTTCTTGGGCCGTCGTGTGTTTAAGATCTAAACCGGCATGTTCAGCACAAGCTGAAAGTTTCGGAAAAATCAGAAAACCAATCGCATTCAGGTTAGAACCGGTAATGCAGACATCTTGAATCAGTAGATTGCCATTAATCAGGACTTTATTCCGTAAGGTGCCCACATTAACAAAGGTGCCGGTATTGAGTTTAAAGTCTTCGGCAATACGTCCGTCATACATAAGGCCTTGGCTTGGGTCGTTTGGATCAACAAGTTTTACAGCATCGCCGGTACGGTAAAACCCTTCTTCATCGAAAATATCAGCTTGTTGTTCTTGAGGCAGACGCCAATAATGTCTCATGACATTTTTGCCACGAACACAAAATTCAAGTTTATCGCCACATGGTGCCAGTTTGACTTCACAGCCCGGCGCTGGATAGCCAATAAAGCCTGCCATGACTTTAGGACCTGTAGTAAATACACAAGATGGCGCGGTTTCTGTCATGCCTAAGCCACTCATAATACGGATGCGTTCACCGCAATGGGCTTGTGCAATCTGATCTAGACGGTTCCAACCTGCTTCAGATAGTGCAGCTCCAGCAAAAAACAATACTTTGACACGGCTAAAGAATTTTTCACGGAGTTCAGCATCCTGTTCAAGTGCTACCGTGATTTCTTCCCAACCTTTCGGTACATTTAAATATACCGTTGGTGAAATTTCTTTCAGGTTACGAATAGTTTCATCCATTTTCCCTGGCACCGGTTTGCCATCATCAATATAAATCGTACCGCCATTATAGAGCGCAATTCCGACATTATGGCTCCCCCCGAAGGTATGATGCCATGCCAACCAATCGACCAAAATCGGTGGTGTTTCCTCAAATTCAGGGAAAGTTTGCAGCAACATTTGCTGATTAGTGCAGAGCATCAAATGTGTGGTCGGTACTGCCTTTGGCATTTTGGTCGAGCCAGAGGTAAATAAAAATTTGGCAATTTGATGTTCATCAATCGTTTCGTAGTGCGCTTTAATATCTGTAATTTCAGACTCAAGAAGCGTAGAGAAAGCAATACAAGTTTTTCCACCGAGTTTGCCAGAGTTTGTAACGACTTCAATATCATCAGCATTACGGCAGTGCTCAATGGCAGTAGCAAAATCCTCCCCATCATTGGCAAAAACTAAACCTGGCGTGAGGACATCAAAGACATGTTTGAGTTTGCCAAAATCTTTGGAAATTAAAGAATAAGCAGGGGAAATAGCTGAAAATGGGATCCCTGCAAGCATTGCGCCCATGGATAAGGTGAGGTGTTCGAGATCGTTACCAGACAAAATAACAATGGGACGTTCGGTCGATAAATGCGGATATTGTTTTAAGCTTTGGGCGATACGCCATGCACGATTCGCAGTTTCTGCATATGTCAGTTCAATCCATTGACCTGAACTATCACGTTTAGCAGCGAAGACACGGTTTGGGTATGTTTCTGCGTACTGTAATAAACGATCGGTCAATTTTTGCGGATAAGGCTTAAGTTGTTCTTTGGGAGAAATGTATAAGACGTCATTCTTATATTCAACATGTGTTTCATGACTGCCTAATTTAACAAATCGTTCAGGATGCTTATGTGATTGAACTGTCATGTGTGCCATTGTTATTACTCCATGTATTTTTATCTATTCTTTTTCAACGAAAAGAGTTGACTTCATGTCAACTCTCTTACTTTCGTTAAATTGGGTAGTGGCGTGGGCTGGTTTGTATGGTCACCCAACGTAATTCAGTAAACTCAGCCACAGAAACTTTACTGCCAAATCGTCCATAACCACTTTGTTTGACACCACCAAATGGCATTTGTGCCTCATCATGTACAGTGGCACCATTGATATGGCAGATACCGGATTCAATCCGTTTTGCTACGGCAAGCGCCTGTGCTAAATCTTGGCTAAACACGGCTGCTGACAAACCAAATTCAGAATCATTTGCCAATTCTACGGCGTCATCAACTGTTTTAAAGCGTTGTACTGTGCAGACAGGACCGAACGATTCTTCGGCATAAATCTGCATTTCTTTGGTGACATCAACCACTATTGTAGGTTGCATAATAGCACCTTCGATGTCCAAACCAAGTGGTAAATTTGCACCTTTTTCACGTGCATCTTCAATTAACTTCCCAATACGTTCAGCTGCTTTTAAGCTTTCCAGTACACCAAGTGGGGCATCACTCTCAAGTGGATTGCCAGCGCGAATAGTTTTGACCTTCGCCACGAGTTTTTCGATAAAGGAATCAGCAATTTTTTCATCAACAAGAACACGTTCTGTCGACATACAGATTTGACCCTGGTTAAAAAATGCACCGAAGGTCACGGCATTGACCGCTTCATCGATGTCAGCTTGATCAAGCACAATTACAGGTGCTTTTCCACCAAGTTCGAGCAGGACCGGTTTTAAATATTTTGCCGCTGTTTCAGCAATAATTCGGCCCACATGGGTTGAACCGGTAAAATTAATACGCTTGGTTAGTGGGTGGCTAATTAAGCGTTCTACAATTTGAGGAGCATCTTGGGCCGCATGGGTGATGACATTGACTACCCCATCTCCAATCCCTGCTTCATGTAACACTTCACCAATCAGACGATGTGTTGCAGGACATGCTTCAGAGGCTTTAAGAACCACAGTGTTACCGCAGGCAAGAGGCATTGCTAAAGCACGTGTGGCAAGAATCACAGGGGCATTCCATGGTGCCATCCCGACGATAACACCACAAGGTACGCGAATGCCCATCGCCATATTGCCCGGTACATCTGATGGAATAATACTGCCATCAATTTGTGTGGTCATAGCTGCAGCTTCGCGTAGCATATTGGCTGCAAGGTGAACATTAAAACCATACCACGTTGCAGTTGAACCTATTTCATGAATCGCACTCTGAATAAATTGTTCAGTTTTTTGATCCATCAGGTCGGCCGCTTTAAGCAGTTTTAAACGACGGTCTGTTGGAGAAAGGGCAGACCATGTTTTAAATGCCTCGTGTGCGGATTCGATCGCACGATCAACATCCGATAAAGTTGCAGCAGCACTAATTGAAGCAACTGAGCCATCGATCGGACTGATTCTTTCAAAAGTTTGTCCTGAACTTGCTGCAACGGATTGACCGTGAATAAGTAACTGTACGTTTTGCATGGCAAATGTTTCCTTACATGTCCATCA
This sequence comes from Acinetobacter sp. Brlt_5, assembly GCF_051949055.1. Classification (NCBI taxonomy): domain Bacteria; kingdom Pseudomonadati; phylum Pseudomonadota; class Gammaproteobacteria; order Moraxellales; family Moraxellaceae; genus Acinetobacter; species Acinetobacter sp. Brlt_5. The sequence continues at coordinate 38,776 of NZ_JAYJLP010000003.1, read as the reverse complement.
TGACGAATGTGAATTGATACTGCTTAAGCAGGGCGTTTGTAAGCTTGAAGACCTGGCTTAATTGACTTGTCATCAAGGAATTGCTTCAGACCTTGTTCACGACCACCTTCATCATCACGATGATTACATTGATCCAGTTTTGCGTATAAATAATCTTCGTTTTGTTCCCAAGTCAGTTCACGGCAACGTTTGAAACCATTTTTCGCAGTACGCAGTACAACTGGATTTTTCTCAAGTAAGTTGTTGGCAAGTTCAGTTACTTCAGCACGAAGTTGAGCAAGTGGAACACTTTTATTGACTAAGCCCATATTGGCAGCTTCAACACCTGAGAAGGTCTTGCCAGTCATGATGTAGTACATCGCAGTACGGTGGCCAACTGTATCCGCCATTGCTTTGCTTACAAGGTTACCTGGTGGGATGCCCCAGTTAATTTCAGATAAACCAAAAGTAGCTTCGTCTGCAGCAATGGCAAGATCACAGGCAACCAGAGGAGAGAAGCCACCACCAAAACACCAACCGTTTACCATCGCAATTGTTGGTTTTGAATAGAAACGAAGTAAATGCCATTGCCAGCGAGATGCATCACGGCGAATACGTTCTTGGAAGATCTCCGGTTGGTTATCAACTTCGCGGAAATATTCTTTCAAATCCATACCCGCTGTCCATGAATCACCAGCGCCAGTCAAAACAAGTACTTTCGCTGCAGGGTCAAGTTCTAAGGTTTCAAGTACATCTATCATTTCTTTATTGAGTGTTGGACTCATTGCATTTTTCTTTTCTGGGCGATTTAAAGTAACCCATGCAATACCTGCATCAACTTGTACATCAACGGTTTCCCAGCGGTTTTGATAAGACATGTGTTGCTCCTTAATGTTCGTTTTATGTCCTGATAGGATTTAATTTAATATCAGTTAAACTTACATTCAAGTCTTATTTTGCATTTTTTAAAAATAATTTATAAGCCCATGTAATTTAATAAAATAAATATTTAATTGAAAAAAATATAAAAATACATATTGATTAAATTGTAAGTTTAGGTGATATTTTTTGAATTGCTTAGGACGGAAAGCAATACATGGGAAGTGTATGAATTAAAAAATTCTAAAAGGACAATAACGAATGGAAAATAGTGTAAGTAGCAAAGGTAAAGCTACGCTTACACTCGTATTGTGTTTTGCAATTGCAGTGTTTGAGGGTTTTGATCTTCAATCGATGGGCGTTGCAGCACCACGGATGCGAGCGGAGTTTGGCCTGGACAATGCCCAAATGGCATGGGCATTCAGTGCAGCAATTTTGGGAACCTTACCAGGCGCAATCATTGGTGGACGGTTTGCAGACAAAATCGGGCGTAAAGCAGTTTTGTTAACAAGTATTTTAGTTTTTGGTGTTATGTCGGTGTTAACCGCCTATGCAGCAGACTATACCTTGTTACTGATTATTCGTTTCTTGACCGGTCTTGGGATGGGCGGTGCATTGCCAATGATGATTATTATGGCATCGGAAGCTGTGTCGGAGAAACATAAAGGGATTGCTGTCAGTATTATGTACAGTGGTATTCCATTTGGCGGTATGTTGACCTCATTTGTCGCGATGGCACTTGCAGGTGATGCGCAGTGGCGGCATATCTTCTATGTCGGTGGTTTTGCCCCGATTTTATTAATTCCTTTATTAATTAAATTTTTACCTGAATCGAAAGACTATTTGACAGCAGCGAAGCAAAAAACTTCGACACCATTCTTTGAAGTGCTGTTTGCCAAAGAACGTCGTTTCTCTACCATTCAGATCTGGGTCAGTTTCTTCTTTACCCTTGTGGTGCTGTACTTCCTGCTCAACTGGTTACCTCTGTTAATGGGTGCACAAGGCCTAGGTAAGACGGAAGCAAACTATGTTCAGATTGGCTACAATATTGGCGGTATATTTGGTTCGATTTTAATGGGCGTCTTGCTAGATAAAATTCGAATGAGTACTACGGTCAAACTGATTTACATTGGTATTCTAGTCTCGCTGTGTTGTCTGGCTATTTCACCAACCGTGGCATTACTTGTATTATCTGCTGTCGGATGTGGTCTATTTATTGTCGGTGGTCAGTCTGCATTGTATGGTCTTGCAGCCATGTTCTACCCAACTGAAATGCGTGGAACAGGGGTTGGTGCAGCAGTTGCAGTTGGTCGAATTGGTTCTTTTGCCGGGCCTCTTTTCGCAGGTATGCTGTTATCGCTCGGTTCAAGTTCAGCGATGGTCATTGGTGCAAGTATTCCACTGATTTTAATGGCAATGATCGCAGCGTTACTTTTGGTCCGTAAATCAAAAGTTTCACGGCAGGTCCCTGTATTAAATACGTCAACTCAAACTCAGTAATGTGATGACTTAAGTATGGCCAATTTGGCCATACTTTTTAATGGTTAGAATTTAAGGTTGAATTAAGTATTATGGAACATCAGTTAAATCAACTGCCAACCCTGAGCTATATGATAGCTCGTGTTGATCGTATTATCAGTAAATTACTGAATGAACGCCTAAAGCCTTTAGATATTACTTTGCCTCAGTTCACAGCATTGTCAGTACTCGCGGCAAAAGGAAATCTCTCCAATGCCAAACTGGCGGAGCGTTCTTTTATCAAACCCCAATCAACTAATAAAATTCTACAGGATTTATTAAGTAGCGGCTGGATTAGTAAGGAATCGGACCCCTCTCATGGTCGTCGTATTCTTGTCAATGTCACTCAAGCAGGATTAAATAAATTAAGTGAGTGTCGGGCAGTCGTTCAGGAACTGGAACAAACGATGCTAAAAGGCGTGGATATTAATCTGGCCTTTTTGATCAGGAATAATCTTGAAATCATGGCCACTAATTTACAGCATTTTCAAGAAGAATAATTTTTTACATCATCAGGTCGGATTTGAGTTCGTCTAGCTAATTTTCAATGTCTATTCTTGAGGAAGCAACAACTTAATAAGCTGAATAGGATCTTCATGACTTCTGTTGAATTATTTTCATGCACCCGGTAGCATCAGCACACATATTATAAATGAGTAAGTCCATGTCATCAGGTCAGCAAGTACTGATTGAACTTAGAAAAATGATTATTTCAGGTGAAATTCCGGGCGGTGCTCGCATGGCTGAAATTCCAACAGCAGAAATGCTTGGAGTTTCACGTCAACCGGTGCGTATGGCATTTAAACTGCTTGAGCAAGAAGGATTATTATTAAAAAATCCAACCCGCGGCTATACAGTTAGAGAAATTTCTCCCAAGTTGATTCAGGATGCACTTGAGGTGCGAGGAGTGCTTGAAGGCCTGGCAGCAAAAAAACTGGCAGAAAAAGGGCTAAGCACGCAGCAAAAAGATCAGCTAATGCAGTGCATTACTCAAATAGAGCCAATATTTAAAAAAACTGAACTAAGTAATGAGGATATTGAAATCTATCATTATTACAATACCATTTTTCATAATACGATTATTCAAGGCTCAGATAATATCGCTATTGTGCAGGCTCTAAGTAAGAATAATCAGCTACCCATGGCTTCTGCCCAAGCCTTAACTTATGATAAAAATAATCCGCTCTCAGAAATTCGCCGTCTGCATCATGCCCATATTCAACACTGTGCCATTTTCAATGCTTTAAAAAATCGTGATTCAGCACGAGCAGAGAGTCTGATGCGTGAACATAGCCATGTAGTCACTCTGGGCGATATGATGCGTTCTATTTTTAATTCACATGCGCATTCCTAAGGTTAAGCCTTTTCTTTAAATAAAAAAATCCCTTCTGAGGGTGCAGAAGGGTGGAAAGTGGAGAAAGATTAAACTGCTATCTCATTAGAACTAGCAGTTTTTTATTTTTTAAAGATCAATAACTAGCATTTTAGATTTTGCACGCGAGCAGCATGGAGTAAATTGATCTTGTGCCGCCTGTTCTTCTTCAGTTAAATACATATCCCGGTGGTCAATTTCACCCTCTACTACCTTCACTAAGCAGGTACCACAAATACCCTGTTCGCAAGAAACAGGAATACTTACCCCAGCAGCTTCAAGTGCTTGTACAGCTGTTTGGTCTTGTGCAACATGGATCAGTTGGCCGGTTTTTTTAACTTTAATATTGAAACTACCATCTTCACTGGTATCAATTGCTGGAGCACTAAAGTGTTCTTTATGAATATGCGTCTCAGGCCAGGATTGCTGTTGGGCAGTCTGGATCACGAAATCCATAAAACCTTGTGGACCACATACATAAACATGATGTGCTAAGTCAGACTGAGCAAGCGCACTTAGTAAGTTGCAATGTGTGGCGGCTTCATCATCAATGTGCAGATGAACTGAATCACCTAGAAGATTGAGATCCTCATGAAAAGCCACTGCCGAACGGGTTTTAACAAAGTAAAACAGCTTGAAAGATTTTTTCAGTCGTTTTAACTCTTTGGCCATTGCCAGAATTGGTGTAATCCCAATCCCGCCTGCACATAGGACTGCATGTTCAAGCTCTGTATTCAGCTCAAACAGGTTACGGGGTTCACTAATCTGAATGCGTTGCCCCACCTGTAACTGTTCATGCATAAAGCGTGAGCCACCACGTGAGTTTGGATCATTCAGTACACCAATTACATAGCGGTGCTGTTCACTGCTGCAATTCGCCAAGGAATATTGGCGTATTAAGCCTTCGCCCATATATACATCAATATGAGCACCTGCTTTAAAAGGAGGTAGAGGCTCCCCATTACAACTCATGAGCTCAAATGAATTTATTTGAGAATTGTGTTGATGGATCTGATGAATGGTCACTTCCATGTGAGTGCCGCTCCTAAAATTTAAAAAATCAAAATACTGTTCTAAAACTTTAACTATTTAACCAAGCGTGACTGACGGAATCTGCTCTTTGCCTGCAATCTCGTTAACCTGTTCTTGGCTAATCAGACGATCAATCACTTTGCGTGCTTGCACTCCGCCTGCATCAATATTCAGCATCAGCAACTTGCGGTCAGGATAGCGGAGCAGGTTTTGTTGTTGCTGTTCCAGCATGTCCAGATCTTCAGAGAAAATCTTGCCTTGTCCTTCACGGATCTGATCTGTCAGTTCCGCATTCTCTGGCTGGAAGTGACGGGCCATACCCCAGAAATACCAGTGAGAGGTTTCTGTTTCAGGCGTAATAAAGTCCACCACAATAGAAGATACTTTATGCTCGGCAGCTGCCTGATAGCCACCTTTACCTGCATGTGCTACGCCAACTTCAATATGAACATTACTTGGCGCAAAGAAATGACAGATCTGCCAGCGGTCTACCGGAACATCATCAGCCAGATTGTTGCCTCTTAATGCCATTTGCCAGAATGGAGGTGCATAGATATTTTCCATATGGCGTTCTGTAATGACATGATCCCCATCTATACGAGTAGTAGGTGCTGCTTCATCAATTTCTTTTTGTCCAATACTGGCTGAGTGAACATAAGTTTCATGAGTAAGATCCATTAGATTGTCAATCATCAGACGATAATCGCAATTGATGTGGAACAATCCACCACCATATGCCCATTCAGGATTATCTGCCCATTCAAGTTCAGGTAACTGATCTTCACTTGCAAGTGACTGGTCACCTGGCCATACCCAGATAAAACCGAATTTCTCTACAACACTGAAACTCTTGTTACATGGAAAACCACGAACACGCTGTCCAGGCATAGCAACTGTCTTGCCATCACAGCCCATAACTAAGCCGTGATAACCACAAACTAGATTGCCATCCTCTACAAAGCCTAAAGAGAGTGGAGCACCGCGATGTGGGCAGAAGTCTTCTACTGCATAGACCTTATTTTCTTTACCACGATAAAACACCATCTTTTCACCACAGATCTGACGACCTAATGGCTTTTCGATAACTTCTTCAGGACGCGCTGCCACATACCAAGCATTTTTAATGAACATATTCTGATCTCCTTATCAATTGGATCCAATTTATGACTATTGATGCGAATAGTCAATATAAAATGTACAATAAAAGTATAAATTGGATCCATTTATAATAGTGAGGGGTAAAATCTGCTTTTATGATTTACTGATGCGTAACGGCTTTGTTGCACAAACCTATCTGTAAAGGCTTTTTCAGCGATATAATTTTCAAATGAAGAAGCCTACACACAAAATCTACCGCACAACCAATTGGCTCGCATATAACCGAGCACTCATTAATCGCGGAAATATTGCCATTTGGTTTGATCCTGCTACGCAATGGTATGCTCCATCAAAAGGCAAACAAGGGCGAAATCAAACCTACTCCGACGCAGCTATCCAATGCTGCTTAATGATTAAATCCTTATTCCGTCTATCTTTACGTATGGTCACTGGCTTTGTGCAAAGTCTGATTAAACTTTGCGGATTAAATTGGACCGCACCAGATTACAGTACGCTTTGTAGAAGACAAAAGCATATTGATATTGCAATCAGCTACCAAAAAAGTAGCGATGGGCTGCATCTACTCGTAGACTCTACAGGGATGAAGTTTCTAGGTGAGGGCGAATGGAAACGCAAGAAACATGGAGCTGAATATCGTCGCCAATGGCGTAAACTACATATTGGTATAGATGCCAAAACCCTACAAATACGCGCTATTCAGCTCACAACCAATAATGTCAGTGATTCACAGGTGCTTGGTGATTTACTTAATCAGATTCCACAAGATGAGCAGATTGACTCTGTTTATACCGATGGAGCTTATGACACCAAGCAATGCCGTCAGGTCATTGCAGATCGGCAAGCACATGCGGTGATTCCACCTAGAAAAAATGCGAAACCATGGAAAGATACAAAGAGTAGCTCGCTAGAGCGAAATGAATTACTTCGAACAGTTAAACGTTTAGGCAGGACATTATGGAAAAAATGGTCAGGCTATCATCGCCGCAGTTTGGTGGAAACCAAGATGCATTGCATCAAATTATTAGGCGATAAATTAATGGCAAGAAGCTTTCCTAGTCAGGTGAATGAAATTCATGCACGTGTAGCAGTCCTCAACAGATTTACGGAATTAGGTCGACCACTTACCCAAGTTACGCCTTAAATTTGGCTCAATTAGGGGCGCTTTGCATTTCAAATCTTTGTGCAACAAAGCCAGATCAAGGTATTGATTTGATTACTTATCATCGAAAGAATATGCGGGCTATTCAACTCTGTGCATCAGATGAATATCACCTAAGACAACGCAATAAGATAGAAACATTATTCAGTTTATTGAAGGGGCAATACAATTTAGTGACGAGTCAAGCACGTAGTCTTCATGGATTTCTGAGTGGAATTTACGCCTCACTATGTGCATATCAATTAACCCATCAAAATAAGCCAACAATTCAAATTAAGGAATCATCGGCTTAAGCAGGATCCGGGTTAGAATAACCATTGCGTGAATTTGAGCCAGATTTACGGGCATTTTTTTCATGTCCGAGATGTTCGGTAAGTTCGGCATTAAGAGCCGTTTCAACAGTGAGTTTGGTCAACAATCGGGTGAATTGGTTGAGATCGTCTTCTGTTTTGATTCCTTTAGTAAATTCTGCTGCAAGGTCTTTTAGTTGTTGTTCGTTCATCATATTGCCTGACTCCGTTGTGAATATGAACATAGCAAATTCAGGCAATTACACAATTTAATTTACAGTCTCGAGTGATGAGTAATTGCACTTCTGGATTTTTTAGTCAGCACGATAAGGTCCAGTTTCTCTTTAAAAATCCTCAAATTGGGGTAAGATGTGACAACAGATTTTACCGTTGAGATCACAATGAGCTTTTTAAAAAAGAAAAATAGCGCGAGTTTTGTCTTCTTTATTATTACGCTGTACTCATTGATTGGTTTTGGTCTAGGCTATGTGATCTGGGAATATCTGCTGTAACGTTTTCTTAGTCGCTTTATCCAATAATTATTGAATCATCAGCAAGTTATTAAACTTGCTGACTATCACTGTTTTGTATTCTTCCTCTAAAGCCGACCCTCATCCAGACGATCAGCTTTTATATGTAAGGATAAATTTTTACGCTATTTTCTGTGCCAATAACGTCGCAAAACGCTGTTGAATACGCTTGCCCTGTTCATCGACACGGTGCAGTTCACCGATATTTTCATTGTATTTCAGCAAATTCCAGCCCTCATAATAAGCCTTTAACTCTCCGGCTTTAAAGCTAAAAGGGAAGTCCGGTTGAACCGGATAATCTTCACTATCCATTGCACAAACAATCAGATTAAGGCCGCCAGCTTTGGTGGCCTGCTGCATCTGCCGAATTAGGGTTGGGATGGTGTCGGGTTGTAAAAACATCATCACCACCGTGCAATACACAAAATCGTATTGGCCCTGAATCTGTGGATTAATATTTAAATCCCGCAGTGCGGTGTGAATGTTCTGAATCTGTTCCTGCTGAATCATCTCGTTCAGGCGCTCCAGACTTTGGGCATTGACATCCCAGGCATCGACCTGAAAACCGTGCTGACTTAAAAACAGCGCATTACGACCACTGCCACAGCCAACATCCAGCGCCGTGTTGCCCTGTAAAGATGGCTGTGCGGCCAGAATTTCTGAATGGGTCGGGGTCAGTTTATATTTTTTGGCAAAGTAGTCATTGGCTGTGCAATAAAAGCTGAGCTGACATTCGACATCGGCACTGGCCGAAACAATCTTGTGCCACACTTGCGGCTCAAGCATGGGCGGTTGCTGTTCCGGGCTAAACAGATGTTCAGACAACAGCGTGCCTGCTTCATCGAGCAAGGCAAAATGCAATTCACCTTTTAAAACCTTCAGTTGGGCCCAAGTGCCGGCTTTGGTATTGTGCTGGCGTAAAAAGCCAGGCGGGATAGTGTCTTGTGTCCAGATCGGTAGCTGTTTATAGCATACGAGCGTTTGCATCTTTTCTCCATGTGCACTTGGGGTAAATGTCATTAAACCCTAAGCCTGCACAATATGCCAGAGAAGGAAGGGGAAAGGGCATGATTTCATCGGCCCACTTCCAATTATCTAGATGACTCAATCCATACTATTTTAGCGGTGAATCTTCAGCTCAAAATGATCTCCACATTTCCATTTTTGCAGATGTATTAGCGTTTTGAAAAATACTTCAGTATCAAATGGTGAGAATTTAAAATTGAAAACCAGATCACATTTTGGGCTTATAAAAGCGTCTACCCTTTAGAAAATTATCAACTGACCCGTTGGCGGGTGGCTAAAAAATAAGTAAAACTAAGTGAGTGATATAAAATCATAAATATTTTATTGCTTTATTTTGAAAGCAAGGGCAAAAAGAAAAAAAACGGGATTAATTAACAAATGTATACACAAATAATAATAAAATAATGGTTGAATCTGCGCAATTGCTCGAATGTAGCATCGTATCTTCTTGTCTGTACCATGAATTCCGCGCGCCTTATGTCTCCTCTATTTCAGTTTATTAAAGCGGTCCAGATTTTTGTTTTCTTTCTTTGTAGTATGCTCATAGGTTGGGCACAGGCGGGAAATGAAATGAAAAACTTGACGATCCTTGCCTACCACGAAGTCACTTCTGAACCACAACCGTTAATGCCTGAATATGCGATTGAGCCTAAACAATTGCAGCAGCATCTGGACTGGCTGGTACAAAATGGCTTTCAGTTTATTGGCAGTCAGCAACTGTTAGAGGCGCAGCAACACAACAAGGCGCTACCGGAAAAATCAGTCTTGCTCAGTTTTGATGATGGCTATCAAAGTTTTTATCAGCATGTCTATCCTGTTTTAAAACAGCGGAATATTCCGGCCGTGTTGTCGGTGGTTGGGCGCTGGTTAGAACGAGCAGAACAGCAACAGGTTAATTTTGGCGGGCAACTGGTGTCACGCCAGCATTTTTTAAGCTGGGCACAGTTAAAAGAATTACAGGCCAGCGGTCTGGTGGAAATTGCCAGCCACAGTTATGACCTGCATAAAGGCATTGTGGCCAATCCGCAGGGCAATGAATTGCCAGCCACCGTAGCACGTGCCTATTTTCCGCAGCAGCAGCGTTATGAAGATGACAACGCTTATCAGAAACGTATTCAGCAGGACTTAAAAGCCAATCAGCGCCTATTGCAAAAACATGGCTTGAAAGCGCCAAAAATTATGGTTTGGCCCTATGGTCGCTATAACTTGCATACGGTAAAAATTGCCGAAAAACTGAAGATGCCAATCAGCCTGACGCTGGATGATGCCGAGAATCAACCTGTAAACAGTTTTTCCAGATTGCCGCGAATCCTGATTCAAAAACACATGGATGCAGCGCTACTGGCCAAAGAAATCCAGAAACATCAGCAGCAGCGCACGGACAATGATCGTCCGCAAAAGATCATGCATGTCGATATCGACTATATTTATGATCCGGACCCGCAGCAGCAGGAACGTAATTTAGGCTTATTGCTGGACCGGATTCAGCAGATTGGCGTCAATACCGTATATTTGCAGGCATTTTCTGATCCGGATGGCAATGGCTCGGCCGATCTGGTCTATTTCCCGAACCGTTATATTCCAATGCGTGCCGACCTGTTTAACCGTGTGGCCTGGCAAATCCAGACCCGGACTCAGGTACGTCGTGTCTATGCCTGGATGCCGGTATTTGCCTGGGAATTACCGGTCTCGAATCCGGTGGCCCAAGATCTGGTGCAAACCGAGCAGCCGCATAGCGGTAAGCATCTGAACATGGGCTATCACCGTTTAAGCCCATTTTCGCCGCGCGCCCGCAACACCATTAAAGGCATTTATGAAGATCTAGCCAAATCGGCACAGTTCAACGGCATTATTTTCCATGATGATGCCACCTTGTCCGATTATGAAGATGCCAGCAGCTGGGCTAAAAAGGCCTATCAGCAGCAGGGCTTAGCCACCGATCTGGCACAACTGCGTGCTGATGATGCCGCCTTACAGAAATGGACAGCTTATAAAGTCAAAGTGATTGATGATTTTGCCATGGAGCTGGCCGAGACCGTGCGGCAGTATCAGCCTTATTTGCAGACCTCGCGTAACCTGTATGCGCAGGTGGCGCTGTCGGCCTATTCAGAAAACTGGTATGCCCAGTCGCTGGAACAGTCGCTAAACCGTTATGACTTCACCGCGATTATGGCCATGCCATATATGGAACAGGTCGATGATCCGGCGCAGTTTTATCAGCAGCTATTGAGTCGGGTGCAGCAGTATCCGCAAGGGCTGCGTAAAACGGTGTTTGAATTGCAGGCCGTCGACTGGCGTAATGGCAATAAAATTCCCTCTGTGGAAATTGCGGAAACAATTCAAACACTCTATCAGGCCGGTGTGAAGCACATTGCCTATTATCCGGATGATCCAATCCAGAATCATCCCGATCCGACTGTGCTGCGTCAAGCTTTCCAGCCTCAGCCAATATCAGCACCGTAACCGGCTAGAGAACAACCATGTTGCAAGAACTCTGGCAATCGGTGCTGAACTTTGTGTTTTATTATCCGCTGTTCATGTCCTATTTATGGATGATGGGGGCGCTGATTTTCTATGTCAAAGAACGCAAAGATCCGGTCTTTACCCAGCCACCGGTTTTACAGGAATATCCTTTGGTGGCGGTGCTCATTCCGTGTTTTAACGAAGGCGATAATGCCGAGGAAACCATCACCCAGGCACTGGCATTAAAGTATCCCAACTTTGAAGTCATCGCGATTAATGATGGCAGCTCGGACAATACTGGCGAGGTACTGAACCGTCTGGCGGCCCAGCATCCACGGTTAAGGGTGGTGCATCTGGCAGAAAATCAGGGCAAGGCCATGGGCCTGCAAGCCGGCAGTCTGGTTACCGATGCCGAATACCTGCTTGGAATTGATGGCGATGCCTTGCTCGATCCGCATGCCGCCAGCTGGATGCTGCGCCATTTCCAGCGTGATCCGGCGGTGGCCGCCGTTACGGGCAATCCGCGAATTCGCAATCGCTCGACCTTATTGGGCCGGGTCCAGGTCGGAGAATTCTCCTCGATTATTGGCATGATTAAACGTGCCCAGCGCACCTATGGCCGTATTTTTACTGTTTCAGGGGCGATTACCGCCTTTCGTAAAAGCGCGGTGCACCAGGTCGGTTACTGGTCGCATGACATGCTGACCGAAGATATTGATATTTCCTGGAAGCTACAGCGTGCCGGCTGGAAAATTGAATTTGAACCGAATGCGCTGGTGTGGGTATTAATGCCGGAAACCCTGCAAGGCTTATGGAAACAGCGTTTGCGCTGGGCCATGGGCGGTGCGCAGGTGTTAAATAAAAATATTGATGTAATTTTTAAGCCCAAGCTGAACTATTTGTGGCCGCTGATTCTGGAAATGATGCTGACTCTGGTCTGGTCATATCTGCTGCTGTTGCTGTGTCTGCTCTGGATATTAAGTTTCTGCCTGCCTATTTTACCGTTGCCGGAACTGCAATCGCCGTTTTTACCGCAAGGGGTGGGTATTGTGCTGGGCGCGACCTGTTTGTTCCAGTTTATGGTCAGCAAATGGATGGACAGCCGCTATGAAAAAAATCTGGCCAGAAACTATTTCTGGATGATCTGGTATCCGTTCATGTTCTGGCTGATTACCGTATCGGCCAGTATTGTGGCGTTTCCGAAAATGCTGCTGCGTGGGGAAGGGAAACGTGCACGCTGGATCAGTCCCGATCGTGGAATTAAACGTGACAGCTAACTGTCGCGATGTGATGTGTTGAGAGTAAAGTTGTGAAAGCCAATACTTTAATTATTGATTATCGCTATGAATTGCCGTGGCAAAAGCGTTATGCCTCGAACGTGTGTACCGCCGGCTTATGGCTGACCTGGGGCCTGTTGTGGCAGCCAGTTTTAAGCAGTCTGGGCTTGCTGGATTTGGAACGGGATGCACTGATTCAGCAAGTGGCCCAGTTGATGCTAAGTATTCTGCAAAATGGTTTTAGTGCGCTGGTGGCTTGTGGCTTGAGTTTATGGCTGTGGACCAACTATATTCCGGCGCACTCCATCCAGACCATGCAACCGGCACCGCTAAACCAGTTTGCCGAGCATTTTCAGCTGGAACCGGTCATGTTAACGCAATCCCGTCAGGCTAAAATTGTCACGGTCTATCATGATCAGGAGGGTAAGATTGTCGATTTACAGGCACATTCCCAGCACGTTGCCTCTTAAAGGTCGGCTGGAATTCGGCTGCTCTGGTTTTATATCTGCAAAAAAAAAACAGGCAGCCTGAAAAGCTGCCTGAATGGAGATAAGAATCGCGCTTGGAATGAGGACTAAAGCTTGCGCCAGACCTTGTGTTCATCTTGAAATGAAATGGTGAAATTAAATTCCGTGCCGGCCGTGACCAGATAAGCTGTTGGCGTGGTCATCAGGACTTTTAAGATAGTGCCTGTCTCAAAATGGATAGGTGGGCAGTTCTCTTTCTCAAGTACCAGAGGCTGAATAAGTTCAACAGCTTTCACTTCCATCATGATTTCCCTCAAAAATGTATTATGTATCACATATTTATCTTAGCATTGTCTGGTCGGGAATATGTGTTTTATTCGTCAGATTATAAATAAGTAATTGATATTTTAAAAAATAAAGTTAAATTTTTAGTCTAAAAATTGGTATTTTAAGCTCTTGATTTTTCATTGTTTTACTGAAAATAGTCAGGGGGAGTATCGGGGTTTTATATTGCTTTAAATACCGGTCAGCGGAAAAAACGGTATTGAAAAGTACATGCGCTGTCCGGGAAATCTTGTATATTGCTCATGTTGAAGTCATCGCGTGGCGCATTGCACGCTGCAATGTTATAAACGCTGCTTTTCAACGTCTTGAAAAGAATAAAGGAAATAGAACACTGCATGTTTAAGTCATTTTTTCCACATCCGAAATGGTTTTTTAGTTCGCTGTTACTCTGGTTCGTTCTTAATCTGGTGCTGTGGTATTCTGGTGGACAAGGCTGGGGCACCATCATCGGTTTGCCCGAAGGCTATCATGAAGCAGAACTCCCGATTGGGGTCAGCCGTTTCTGGTCACCGGCATTTCTCTGGTTCTATCTCTGGTATTTTCTGGCCACAGCCATTTTTGCAATTTTCTGGCGGATTCAATCGGATAATCCCTGGCAGCGCTGGTCAGTGTGGGGCTCATCTTTCATTCTGTTTAATATCTGGTTCTGGGTGCAGGTGAGCGTGGTCATTAACGCCTGGTACAGCCCGTTTTATGACCTGATCCAGCAAATGCTGAGTAATGGCGGCGGTGATGTGAATAATCTCTATGCCGAGATCATGACCTTTTTGTATGTGGCAATTGTGGCGGTCACGGTTTCGGTATTTAACCTGTTCTTTGTCAGCCACTATGTGTTCCGCTGGCGAACGGCAATGAACAATTATTACACCGCCTACTGGGACCGGTTACGTCATATTGAAGGGGCATCGCAGCGTATTCAGGAAGATACCATGCGCTTTGCCCGTACCACCGAAGGTCTGGGCGTCAGTCTGATTGAAGCACTCATTACCCTGATTGCCTTTTTACCGGTTTTGGTAACGCTATCGAGCCATGTGAAAACCCTGCCAATTCTGGGCGAAATTCCTTATGCGCTGGTGTGGGCGGCAATTGGTTGGGCGGTGTTTGGTACCGTACTGCTGATGGTGGTCGGTTATAAACTGCCGGGACTGGAATTTAATAACCAGAAGGTGGAAGCGGCTTATCGTAAAGAGCTGGTCTATGGTGAAGATCATGCCGAGCGTGCCGATCCGCTGACTTTAAAAGAGCTGTTTAGCAAGGTTCGTCTGAATTATTTCCGCCTGTATTTCCATTATGCCTATTTTAACCTGGTACGAATCTGGTACATGCAGCTGGACAATATTTACGGTCTGTTTGTGCTGTTCCCAAGTATTGCTGCGGGAGCGATTACCCTTGGCCTGATGATGCAGATTGGTAACGTGTTCGGTAAGGTACGTGAATCGTTCCAGTATTTAATTGCCTCCTGGCCAACCATTATTGAACTGCTGTCGATTTATAAACGTTTAAAAGCCTTTGAATCGACCCTGGATGATTAAGTCATTCCCAACTGACCCGCTGTTAAGGCGGGTTTTTTAATGATCGGATGAAAGTGTTAAGGCGTTCAGGTTTCGTTGTTAAAACTCTGGATATTTTGCATTTATCAGATGATAGTGCGGGGCAGTAGTAATAAATAAACGAGAAATATCAAGTAAAATCAATTGGCTAGATTTGTTATTTGCGCCTATTTGAGCTATGTTTTGAGTGGGGAAAAATAGAGAATAAAGACGTGAATGTCAAAACCTTCATGATGTTGGCTGGGGTCGGTGTCGTCTTTTCGGGCTGTGTCAGTGTAGAGAGTTTTAGTCCAGATGCCTTGAAGCACTTTGCTTCGCCACAAGAGCTGATTGCGAAAAAAAATCTGAATCAGGCCAATGGTTCAGCCAAAGCCTATGTATATGACTGGGGACCACAGCGTAAAGAGCTGGCGGCAGAATCGCTGATTCCTCGCAAATATATGGGCAGCTATTGTCAGTCGCAGCAAGGACATTTAAAACTGGCCTATAAAAGTACGATGTCGATGCTGAAAAACAGTTGGTCCAAAAAACTGTTGGCGACTTATCGCGATGTTAATCAGGGCATTGGTGCCTATCGCTGTGTCAGAAAAAATGGCCCCGACTGGATTGTTTCAATCGAGCCGGTCAGCGAGCGTAAACGCGATGGTCAGGGTGAGGTGCGCATTGTGCATTTACTTACTCAAGTCATGACGGAAGATGAAGCACGGCGTTTTTATCGTTCGGCATCTTCCAGCAGCAAGAAGGCTAATACGAATACCAATCGGAATAATAAAAACACTAAAGCTGTTGCCAAAGAGCCCGAACCAAAAGAAACACCGGAACTTCCAGCCGAGAAAACCCCGGCACCCGTAAAAGCGGCGCCTGTGGTGGCTGCGACCCCACAACAGCAGCAGATGAAATATTATGTCGCTGCACGCCGTGATTTAAACAGCGGCCGCAATGAGTTAAATGCCTGTAACAGCGCACAGCGGGCCTATAATTATGGCCGGTTGCAGGGCACCAATGCGCGGAATGTCTATGCTGAATCGGGGATTTTGCTGGCGCGTTGCTTAAGCGCTGTGCCGAGTTTTAGTAACCGTTTTTCCCAGCCCAAAGCCCGGGCCAAACGGATTTTGCAGGAGCTGGCCAACCAGCATAATCATGCCGGTGCCAAGCGTATGCTCAGGCAAATGAAATAGTCAGTATAAGTAACCAGGAGAAGCACATCACTTCTCCTTTTTTATACGCGTTACACAGTCATAACAGGTGAGATTGCTGCTGGCATGCTACAAATAGGCTATTTCTGGTATGAGCCGATGTTGGCGAGGTATAACATGATGCAGTTGAGTCTAAAGCAGCTACGAGGATGGAGTCTAGCGATTGCGCTATTGGGTTGCTCACAAGTGAGTACGGCTGGTCCGGCCGTTGATCAGTTGAGTGACTGTCTGGTGAAGTCGACCACGGCAACCGATAAAACTGCGGTATTACAGTGGACCTTTGTTGCGCTATCTGCACATCCGGATTTGAAACACTTGAGTCAGGTAATGCCAGAACAAAAACAGGCTTTAGATCAAAAGCTGGCAACCGTTTTACAACGTATTTTGGTAGAGCAATGTTCAGCTCAGACTAAAGCAGTGATTCAAGCTGAAGGTATACAAGCGGTTGGAGACAGTTTTCAGGAGCTTGGACAGATTACGGGTGAGGAAATTTTAAAGAACCCTGAAGTGAAAGGGCAGTTGCAAGGCGTACTGCGTTATGTGGATTTGAATAAATTGGTCACGACTTTTTTAACCCCAGAGATTTGGAATAAGTTGGGTGTAACGAGGTAGTTCGGCCTTTGAAGATTATGAATAGTGAGAGCGATTTATAAACTGAATCGAAAGCATTAATGTTATAAAAAAAGCCATTAAAAAAGCTCCTTGAATCAAAGGAGCTTTTTTTATTTTTGAATCTAAAGGCTGATAGGTCATCTCATAAAAGATTCACTTGAGGAACAACACAATTAAACCGTCACAGTCGCCCCTAAAGCTTGAATAAACTGTGCCATCCAAGCAGGGTGTGCAGGCCAAGCCGGCGCTGTGATCAAGTGTCCATCAGTTACAGCTTCAGTTACTTCAATGTCTGCGTAAGTTCCGCCTGCAAGTTTCACCTCGGCTGCACAGGCAGGGTAAGCGGAACAAGTACGACCTTTGAGTACATCGGCTGCCGCAAGAATTTGTGCACCATGACAAACTGCTGCAATTGGTTTTTTCGCAGCATCAAACTCACGCACAATCTCAAGGATACGTTCATTCATGCGTAAATATTCGGGCGCACGTCCACCGGGAATGACTAAACCGACATAGTCCGCAGTGTGTACCGCTTCAAAGTTGTAGTTGATGGCAAAGTTATGACCGCGTTTTTCACTATAGGTTTGCTCGCCTTCAAAGTCATGAATAGCTGTAGCGATGCTTTCACCTTCATTTTTATCGGGGCAGACCGCATGTACGGTATAACCGAGACCTGTTAAAAACTGAAAAGGCACCATGGTTTCATAGTCTTCAGCATAGTCACCAACGAGCATTAAAATTTGTTTTGACATCTTTAAACCCTCTTAATTGTTTGTGCATATTTATGTTCAATTTTGATCTAAATTAGCACAGTTCAGATGTCATTTTTAAGTCATTCAGTGCTCTTTAGTCGTATAGCTGAGGTTGTTTATATAAAAAAGCCCCAAGTAATTGAGGCGTTTTAACTGTCTGTATAAGCGTGTTAAATCAATCAGTTTATATATTCATGGATATGAAATTTACTATGCTGAGGTGTTAATAGTCTAATGTGCAAGCTTTGCCCTGATATTCATAACGGTTGACATCATATTTTTGACCATTCCAACGGTAAACTGCAAAACAAAATCCGGGGCCACCATTTTCAATATCTGGCCAGCCGTATTTTCCTTTGGTTTTTAGAAAAGTAGGGATGCCCATGTTTTCAAAAATAAGTTTCCAATTTCCAGTTTTTTGCTGAGCAACGATATGGTAGCTGACACCTGTGTTGCCATAGCACATGGTGCTGTAGTCTGAAATGACTGCGTCTTTTAGACCGTCACCATTGAGGTCTTTGTATGTGGTGATTTCACCTGTGTCGCAGCTGCCTTCCCAGCCATGTTTGGTTTTTGAAAAGCCTGCGGCTTTAAATATTTGGCTGGCTTCTTTAGCAGGAACAGTGGGTTTGGTTTCTGCAAAGATGGTAGTGCTGAAGAAGGCAAGGCTAGAAAGTGTGAGGATGGCTATTTTCATTTTTGTCCTTTGATTTTTTGCAACTAATTGATTTTTAAAGAAATAAGATGTGGTTAATGTGGTGGGTTTTTAGGAGTTAGCTAGGTAGTTTTATCTCTCTATTAATGCTCCTTCTCTCAATGAGAGAGGGCTGGAGTGTAGTAATTTAGCAGTCACGTATAAAAAGACTTTGAAAGTTGGATGTGTCTTAAGACTTCGAATTTGGTGATTGATATGTTTTGTTTATAGTTAACTAAACTTCAAATCTTCTAAATATTGGTATAAATCTTTATTACTATTGATAGTATTTTCTTGAATTAACCGAATTATAGCTTTGATTGATGATGATAAATAAAATCGTAATTGATCGAGATCAATTTTTTCAGTGCTTATGTTTCCACCATGTGCAATGCCACTTCTATGACTATATAGTTTTGCCATTTGAGAACAGATATGTTTTCTACTGTTTTTATCTTTGTTGGCAATCAAGAATGCTGTGTTCTCCGATAATACTTTGGTTATTGCATCTCTGCCATTAGTCAGTAAGGCTTCCATACCTATAGCACAAAATAAAAAGCCTTCTTTAGTACTATTGGTTTTAAAAGAAGATGCATACCAATCAATAGCAGTGCGTAGTTTTTCAAGAATATCATTAGTGTAATTTTGATCAAAAAGAGGGAATGCTAAGTCTCGAAATGGAATTGCAATATTTGTATCAGGATGTACTGTATTGTCAAAATTAAGATAGCTTTTATAGATTATTTCTTGACTTGGATAAGATATTAGTTTGTCGTCGTAATTTACTAATAATGGTTGTAGATTATAGGTAGTCATATCAATATTTAATTCTATTTTAAACCCTATATTTCTACATAGACTACGTAAAAATATTAGTTCATTAATGAAATGTTCAGCGTCTTTAACGCTTTTTTGTTCAGCAATATGTTTGTCACCAAAATTTTCAATTTCTAAAATAGTCTGACCTTTGAATTTATCAATTTCTTTTAAAATTTTGTCATAAAAAATATCATTTTCTATATAAGTTCCATTGTTTTTTTTGAAGGAGGTTATTTCTTGATTATTTCAGTGAATCTTTTCTGAAAAGGATAAATTGGTTTGCTCACATTTTTGTTCAAACAATCCTATTTTTATATTGGAAAATTTATAAATTTTATTTGTTACCAAACGAGAAACGATAAAATAATGAAAATTTCGATTGGTTTTATATTTGAATAATTCATCAATTTTAATTAAAAAATCTTGAGCTTGAATTGGATTTCCAATTAAAAAAATTTCCAAAAAGGGTTTTAGTAAATCGTTAGCTGTTTTTAAAGAAACATAGTCTTCTAGTTGTTTGATTTGTAATATTTTTAGTAAAAACTCGTCCCAATAAATTTGAGCTTCTCTTGTGAAAAGATATGAAGCAATAGATCCAAAAATTAACTGACCGCTTCTTTGTCCATACATTTTCGGCTCATCAATAAGGTTTGTTAATTTTTTAAAAACTTCATCTAAGTGTCGTTGTTTACCAAGTTTAAAATTTTTTAAGTCCATTGAATAAAAAACCCCGCATTAAGCGAGGTTTTATCTCATGAAAACAACTGATTAGTCAATTATCAACCAATCAATTTCTTCATCAATTCATTTACTTGCGCAGGGTTGGCTTTACCTTTCGCTGCTTTCATCACTTGACCGACTAGACCGTTAAAAGCTTTCTCTTTACCAGATTTATACTCTTCAACCATCTTTTCGTTGGCAGCAAGTACGTCCTTAATAATTGCTTCAATTGCGCCTGTATCAGTTTCCTGTTTCAAGCCTTTTTCCGCAATAATTTCGTCCGCAGTTTTGCCTTCTTCCCACATAAAGCCAAATACTTGCTTCGCAATCTTACCGTTAATGGTGTTGTCCACAATACGTGCAATCATGCCACCCAGTTTCTCACTCGACACAGGAGAATCAGCAAGGTCTAGGCCAGCTTTGTTTAAAGCACCAGAGAATTCACCCATCACCCAGTTCGCCGCAATTTTACCTTGTGCAGCGCCACCAGCAGCCTTAACGACTTCTTCATAAAATTCAGACATTTCACGCGTCAGTGTAAGCACGTGAGCATCGTACTCAGTCACACCAAAGTCCGCCACGAAACGCGCACGACGTGCAGCAGGCAGCTCAGGCATGGTCGCCTTAATCGCTTCGATCTGTTCGTCAGCAATGATCACAGGCAACAGGTCTGGGTCAGGGAAGTAGCGGTAATCGTTCGCTTCTTCTTTCGAACGCATCGAACGTGTTTCCATTTTCACCGGGTCGAACAAACGTGTTTCTTGGTCGATGGTGCCATCCCATTCCAGAATTTCCATTTGACGTTCAATCTCAACATTGATCGCTTGTTCAATGAAACGGAATGAGTTCAGGTTTTTGAGTTCACAACGTGTACCGAACGGTTGACCCGGACGACGTAAAGACACGTTACAGTCAGCACGGAATGAACCTTCGGCCATGTTACCGTCAGAGATCCCTAACCAACGCACCAAAGTATGAATCGCTTTAATGTAGGCAACCGCTTCTTCAACAGAGCGCATATCGGGTTCAGATACGATTTCTAAAAGTGGTGTACCTGCACGGTTTAAGTCGATGCCTGACATGCCTTCAAATTGATCATGAATCGATTTACCTGCATCTTCCTCAAGGTGCGCACGGGTTACGCCAATGCGTTTGGTGGTGCCATCTTCAAGCTGGATGTCAATATGACCGAGGCCCACAATCGGGTTGTCCATTTGGCTGATTTGGTAGCCTTTTGGAGAATCAGGGTAGAAGTAGTTTTTACGTGCAAATACAGACGCTTGGTCGATATAAGCATCAATACCCAAACCAAAGCGAATTGCCAGATCAACCACTTCTTTGTTCAGTACAGGCAGTACACCTGGCATGGCTAAATCTACCAGGCTGGCCTGAGTATTTGGATCATTACCAAACTCGGTTGATGAACCGGAGAAGATTTTAGAGTTGGTCGCAAGCTGGGTGTGAATCTCGATCCCAATGACAACTTCCCAGCCATCAATCAGGTTAGATTTTGGTTTCGCGTTATTCTTCGCCATTATGCGTTCTCCTCAGCAATTGCCGCACGTTGTGTATGCCAATTGGTGGCTTGTTGGTACTGGTGCACCACAGACAACAATTGAGATTCTGACCAGTAATTACCAATCAGCTGTAAGCCAACTGGCAGGTTGTTCTGGTCAAAACCAACAGGGGCATTAATGGCAGGCAGACCGGCCAGGTTCACCGCAAGGGTGTAAATATCACCCAGATACATTTCTACCGGAGTCAGGTCAGCACCCACTTTATAGGCGGTAGTCGGTGCAGATGGCGCAGCAATCACATCCACCTGTTCAAAGGCTTTCAGGAAGTCTTGCTGAATTAAACGACGGACTTTCTGCGCTTTTACATAGTAGGCATCGTAATAACCGGCAGACAGGGCATAGGTACCAATCAGGATACGGCGCTGAACTTCAGCACCGAAACCTTCTGAACGAGAACGTTTGTACAGGTCCAGAATATCTTTTGGATCTTCACAGCGATAGCCATAACGTACGCCGTCATAACGTGACAGGTTTGAAGATGCTTCTGCTGGTGCAATCAGGTAATAGGTTGGTACATAGGCTTCAGTCATGTTGAGATCAACCTCAACCAGAATGGCACCCATCTCTGCTAATTTTTTCAGCGATTCTTCAACGCGTGCTTTTACATCTGCGGCCAGACCGGCAACGTTAAAGTACTGTTTTGGAATACCAATACGTAAACCTTTTAACGATGTACCATTCAGGTTCGCCACGTAATCATCGACATCTTTCTCGACCGACGTTGAATCTTTGGCATCATGACCCGCCATCACGTTCATCAGATACGCACAGTCTTCCGCAGAACGCGCCATAGGACCGCCTTGGTCTAAAGATGATGCGTATGCGATCATACCGAAACGTGAAACACGGCCATAGGTTGGTTTCAGACCGGTCAAACCACAGAAAGAAGCTGGCTGACGAATCGAACCACCGGTATCGGTACCGGTTGCAAATGGCGCCAGATCAGCCGCGACCACCGCAGCCGAACCACCTGAAGAACCACCCGGTACACGATCCAGTGCCCACGGGTTTTTGGTTGCGCCAAAGTATGAGCTTTCCGAGGTCGAACCCATTGCGAATTCGTCCATGTTCACTTTACCTAAAGTGACTAAGCCAGCAGTTTTACCTTTGGCAACCACCGTAGCATCGTAAGGCGAGATAAAGTTATCCAGCATTTTAGAACCAGCGGTGGTTTTAATGCCTTGGGTACAGAAAATATCTTTATGCGCAATAGGCACACCGGTCAGCACACCAGCGCCGCCAGCTTGACGCAACGCATCGGCAGCATCGGCTTGGGCCAGCGCCTGTTCCGCAGTTACGGTGACATAGGCATTGACCTGGGCATCAATTTTTTCGATGCGTTTTAAATAATGTTCGGTCAATTCGCGAGCAGAGAATTTTGCATTGGCTAAACCCTCAGTCAGTTCACGAATGGATAAGCGATGTAAATCTGTCATGAGAAATATTCTTTACCTGAATTCAACAAAAAGATGAGCGCTGAAAAAATTATTCAATTACGCGTGGTACCAGATACAAACCGTCCTGCACGGCAGGTGCAACGGCCTGATATTCCTCACGATGGTTATCTTCAGACACCACATCTTCACGTAGCGGTTGAGGGTGGTCAAATGGGCTTTTGAGTGGCTCAACGCCATCGGTATTGATGCCTTTTAAGGTTTCCATCATGCCTAAAATTTTATTTAGACTTTGAGCATATTCAGCAGATTGCGTATCATTGAGCGACAACCGAGCAAGATTGGCGATTGCTGAAACTGTTTGTGCATTTAAATCTGCAGAATGCTGTGCATCCGATGTAGACATAACATCACCTAATCAGTATTAAAAATTTTCAAAATATCGTGCGTTATAATAAGCGATTGACTTGTCCAAAGCATCACATTTAGTTAAAGTTGCCAACTTGCGTCCACATAAAGTTTAATCGAGAACGACTCCGTGATTCTAAAACGACTAATTGGCTTGTTTTCACCAGATCTAGCCATTGATTTAGGTACAGCAAATACACTTATTTATGCGCCAGGACGAGGCATTATATTAAATGAACCGACGGTTGTGGCAATTCGTCACAGCGGTTCACAGAAAATCGTTGCCGCAGTCGGTCTGGATGCTAAACAGATGCTGGGTCGTACACCTGCCAATATTTCTGCCATTCGTCCCATGAAAGACGGCGTCATTGCCGACTTTGAAGTGACTGAAACCATGCTGAACCAGTTCATCAGTAAAGTGCATGAAAAGCGCCTGTTTCCGCCTGCACCGCGTGTGGTGGTCTGTGTGCCATGCAAATCGACGCTGGTTGAACGTCGCGCCATTCGTGAGGCAGTGTTTAATGCCGGTGCGCGTGATGTCCGTTTAATTGAAGAACCGATGGCTGCAGCAATTGGTGCCGGTATGCCGGTTGAGCAGGCGTGTGGTTCGATGGTGGTCGATGTGGGCGGTGGTACAACTGAAATTGCGATTATTTCGCTACAAGGTTGTGTCTATGCAGATTCACTGCGTATTGGTGGTGATGTGTTTGATGAGCAGATCATCAACTATGTCCGTAAAGCGCATGGCTGTGTGATTGGTGAAACCACAGCAGAAACCATCAAGAAAGAAGTGGGCATGGCAGTTCCTGAAGAGGGTGCGAAACCACTGGAAATTGAAGTGCGTGGCCGTAACCTGGCCGAAGGGGTACCTCGTGCCATTACCGTGACTTCTGATGAAATTACTCAGGCGATTTCTGATCCGCTACAAAATATTGTTTCGGCAGTAAAATCGGCGCTGGAACAAACACCACCAGAATTGTCTTCCGATATCGCTGAGCGCGGTATTGTCCTGACCGGTGGTGGTGCCTTGCTGCGTAATCTGGACAAGCTGCTGGCCAAAGAAACCGGCTTGCCAGTGGTTGTGGCTGAAGAGCCTTTAACCTGTGTCACCCGTGGTGGTGGCAAGGTGCTGGAATTCTTTGATAATCCAAACCATGACATGTTATTTGTAGGCTAATCAAAAGGACCCGGCGGTGCAATCACATCTGTTTTCCAGACAACCGCCATCTTTTCGCTCCTTTATTATTGCGGTCATTACATGCCTGGTGGTGCTGTTTTTTAACTGGCGCATGCCGCATGTAATTCAACCGGCAAGGGATCTCTTGTACGCGGCATATAATCCGATTTATGCGCTGGCAAGTTATCCGGTGTTGTCGCGAGAATGGCTAAGTCAACAAAGTAAATCTGAAGCCCAGTTGCGTCGTGAAAATACCGCGATGCAGGCTGAGCTGCTTCAGGCACAGGTACGCCTGCAAAAACTCTCCGAACTGTCTGCCGAAAATACCCGTTTACGTGGCCTGCTCGATACGCCACTGATCATTGACGGACGCATGGAAATTGCCGAAGTGATTGGGACCGATGCCGATCCGCTACGACATATTATTGTGATTAACCGCGGCGCCAACCGTCAGCTCAAAGTCGGGCAAACCGTGCTGGATGATCGTGGTATTATGGGCCAGATTGTTGATGTCTATCCGCACAGTAGCCGGGTGATGCTGCTGTCTGATAAAGAACATTCGCTGTCGGTACGTCTGGAACATACCGGTATGCGCGCGATTGTTTCGGGTACGGGTGACTTAGGTCGTTTAAAAATGGAATATGTGCCGACCAGCGCCAATATCAAAGTCGGTGAAAAAGTCTATAGCTCCGGACTCGGTGAACATTTCCCGGCAGGTTATCTGGTCGGAACTATTTCCAAGGTCAGCCGGCATAACTCGGGCGAGTTTGCGCAAATTGATGTGATTCCTGCTGCACAGCTGGCCGGTGGACATCATGTGGTGGTGTTATTCTCTGAATCCTTATCGCGGGAGCAGCCACATGCCAATCGCTAAAATGGGCCAGCGCAAACCCAAAGATCCTTTATTCCCGATTATTTTTTCGGTCATTATTGCCTCGGTGCTGCTGGTTTATCCTTTGTCTTATGGCTTATCGGGCTGGCGTCCGGTATTTATGATGATGGTGATGCTGTTCTGGGTCATGAGCCAGCCGACCTGGTGCGGCGTCTGGTTTGCCTTTGGCACCGGCCTGTTTGCAGATTTGCTGCTGGATGCACCGCTGGGCATGAATGCCTTAAGTTTTGTATTAATTACTTTTGTGGCGCGATTCTTGACCCGTGAACGCCGGGTGATGACTTTTGCCAATTTATGGGTGATTGCCAGTATTGCCATTGTGGTCCATCTGGCGCTGATCTGGCTGTTACAGGTTATGGCTGGTATTGAATTTCCATTTGCCCGTCACTGGCAACCGGTGCTGTCCAGCATTCTGGTCTGGCCGGTGCTGTATTATCTGCTACGAAAATGGCGCAGCGTATAATTCTGGCCTCCAGCTCACCTAGACGCCGTGAGCTGCTTACACAGTTGGGGCTGCAATTTGAGATTTACAGCCCGGACATCGACGAGTCTATTTTGCCAGATGAGCCAGTTGAGCAGTATGTTGAGCGGCTGGCCTGTGCCAAAGCTGATGCTGTGTTGGCACGTTTTCCAGAGGCGATTGTGATTGCCGCTGATACCAGTTTGGGCGTTGATGGGCAGATTTTAGGAAAACCAGAATCTAAGGCGCATGCCTTTGCCATGTGGCAGCAGATTTCCGGTCGAAAACATGATGTATTTTCAGGTGTTTGCGTACGCACAAAAGCAGAAAAATACAGTATAGTGGTACGTACCCAGGTTGAATTTCAAGCGCTGAGTCTGAGTGACATGGAGTGTTATTGGGCCAGTGGAGAGCCGCTGGGCAAGGCGGGAGCCTATGCCATACAGGGCATTGCAGCACGTTATATCCCGCGTATTGAAGGCAGTTATAGCAACGTGGTGGGATTGCCGCTGCATGAAACCGTACAGTTATTACAGACAGTTAAGGCACTAAATTAACTGCTGCTAGAAGAATTTTTATAAGGCTTTGAGTTGTATTATGTCTGACGAGTTGTTGATTAACGTCACGCCTATGGAATGTCGTGTCGCGTTAATTCAAAACGGCACGGTCAATGAATTATTTGTTGAACGTACCGCCAAACGTGGTTTAGTAGGAAATATTTATAAAGGTAAAGTGGTACGGGTGCTGCCAGGCATGCAGGCCGCTTTCGTCGATATTGGGCTGTCACGTACCGCTTTTTTACATATCAATGACATGGTCTGGCCGCGTAGCCAGCCAACGCCAAATGTCTTCGAGCTGTTACAGCCGGGGCAAATCCTTACCGTGCAGGTCATGAAAGACATGCTCGGTACCAAAGGTGCGCGTCTGTCGACCGATCTGTCAATTCCTTCGCGTTATCTGGTTTTGATGCCGTTTGGCAGCCATATTGGGGTATCACAGCGGATTGAATCGGATGAAGAGCGTGACCGTTTACGCTCGATGATTGAACGGATTCAGAAACAGCATAAACTGCCGGGCTCGGTGATTGTTCGTACCGCTGCAGAAGGGGTGGAAGAAGCCGCCATTGCCCAGGATATGGCCTATCTGGCCAAGCTGTGGGAGCATATTCAGCGTAAACAGAAAATTATTGCGGTGCCGTCTTTAATTTTTGAAGAGCTACCTTTACCGCAGCGTGTGATTCGCGATCTGGCCAATGAAGAAACCGCCAAAATTTATGTCGATTCACGTGAAATCTATGCCAAGCTGAAAGAGTTTGTCGATGAGTTTGTGCCGAATATGCAAAACCGCTTGTTGCATTATCCGGGCGAACGGCCGCTGTTTGATTTATACAATGTCGAAGAAGATATTCAGAAGGCGCTTCAAACCCGCGTCGCGCTGAAATCGGGTGGCTATCTGATGATTGATCAGACCGAAGCCATGACCACCATTGATATCAATACCGGTTCTTATGTCGGCGGGCGTAGTCTGGAAGACACGGTCTTTAAAACCAATATGGAAGCCACACAGGTGATTGCACGTCAGTTGCGACTGCGTAATCTGGGCGGGATTATCATCATTGATTTTATTGACATGCAGGAAGCGCAGCATCGTGAAGAAGTGATGGGCCAGTTCGAGAAAATGCTGGAACGCGATCATGCTAAAACCAAAATTACCCAGGTGTCTGAACTGGGTCTGGTGGAAATGACCCGTAAGCGTACCCGTGAATCTCTGGAACATTTGCTGTGTGAGTCTTGTCCAACCTGTCAGGGCCGCGGTTATGTGAAAACAGCCGAGTCAGTGTGTTACGAGATTTTTCGAGAAATTATGCGCTATGCACGTGCCTTTGAATCTCAGCGTGGCTTTACTGTCGTTGCCCATCCATCGGTGATTGACCGGCTGTTAACCGCAGAAGCACCAGCCGTCGCGGATCTGGAGCATTTCGTGAATCGTGTCATAAAATTCCAGGTTGAAAATTTATACACGCAAGAGCAATACGATATCATTTTAAGCTGAAATTGTAACAGGATATCGTTAAACAGTTGTTACATCTGAAATTTTACTTTTTTAGGTAGATTCACAATACTAAGCATACACCAAAGCCAAAGCCGTAATCTCCCTTACGGTTTCAGCAAAATGAGGTCTATCATGGGTATGAGCGAAGTCGTGATTAATAAAAGTCTTAAAGTTTTAGAACCAAAAACTGTACACAGTGCGGCGTATATCGTAGATGAGCAAGGTAAAGAAGTACAAATTACCACCGCCATGATTCGCACCGTCTGTCAGCAATTATTAAAACAATGTCGAACCATTAAAAGTTAAGGGGCCTTTTGAAAGCCCCTTAATTTTTTCTCTTATCATTACAATTTTAAAAAAGAGATTCATACTTTTCGTCTGAATCTCGATGTTCTTCCGGCCTGGGTCGAGTCTTTTAACTGACTTTTTGTTCCACCTCGTCCAAGGTCACATCTACCGTTTCAATAATCCGTTCGAAACGCTGAATTTCATCTTCCAGATGCTGTAATAGGTTCTGCATTTTTGGCAGGGCATTGCGGCAGGCTGTTAAACCGACTTCCAGCTTGTCCTGATAACTGGTCATAGTAATGTTCAGCGCCTGGCCATCCAGCACAATTGAAGCCGGATACAGTGCTTCGAGTTTGGCACCATTCCAGTACAGCGCTTCACGCGGTCCCGGTACATTGGAAATGACCAGGTTAAAGGCCTGACGTTTTGGCATTAAACCAGACACAATGTTTAGGCCGGCGGCGCTATAAACAAAGGCGCTATAGTTGAGAATCTGGTTGGCATTCATGCGTTTAAAGCGTTCTTTGGCATTTAGTACGCTGCGGCGAATAATGCTGAGACGTTCCAGCGGATTGTCCTTATGCGTCGCCAGATTGGCCAGAATCATGGTAATCCGGTTGGATACATCGGAATCATCGCTACGGACTGAGGCGGGCACCATGGCAATTAGTGGTTTTCTTGGCAGGGCATTCTGGCTGAGTAAATATTCACGTAAGGCACCTGAACAGATGGCCAGCACAATGTCATTAATCGTAACGCCTAGGGCCTTGGCAATTTTATGCAGACGGGCAAACTCATAGGACTGTGCAGCAAAGCGGCGTGAAGAACTGACGCGCTGATTCAGAATTGAACTTGGCGCCTGGAAGCTGGATACATAATCCGGATTACGGCCCATATCTTTCATTACGGTTTGTGATAACTCGTACATGACTCGCGGTGTGGCTTCCAGCTGGCTTTTCAGGCCTGCTGCAATATTTTTAAAGCGGCTGGCTTTTGGCTCTTTCAGGCGTTTGGCGCGGCGGCCTTCTACACACCAAGGCGGTACAATACTTTTGGCATCCGGATCGTGTGAGAGCGATTTTTCCAGTAAGCGCATGCCGGCAATGCCATCAACCATGGCATGATGGATTTTGAAGTACATGGCAAAGCGGTTGCCTTCAATCCCTTCAATAATATGACAAGTCCATAGCGGTTTGGCGCGGTCAATCAGCGCGCTGTGTTCTTGAGAAATATAGGTCAGTAATTCACGGATTCGTCCCGGATGAGGCAGGGCGATATGACGGAAATGATGGTCCAGATCAAATTCAGGATCTTCATCCCAGAATAGTCCATTTAATTTATTGTTAAATGGTGGAATCGGCATCGATTGAGAATTACGGATGTCTTCGACCAGATCTTGAATAAAGGTTTCAGGTGCGTTCTCTGGAATCTGAAATAGAAATAACCCCCCAACATGCATTGGTTGCTGGCGTTTTTCTAAAGACAGAAAGATAAAATCAATCGGATGTAATGGACGCATAGCGTTAATTGCCTCACTGCAATATGACCGACCCTCATTGGAACGGCTTTTTAGAATTATAGGTGAACTGACTTAGTATATAGTGTTTATCATATAAACGCGGAACTTTGTTTATTCTGTTGCGTAAAAAAATAAACCACTGCTGGGCAGTGGTCTAGCGCATTTATTTTTTCAGATTTCCGGCGTGAAGTCCACATTCTTTATGGGTTGCATCTTCCCACCACCAGCGGCCTTCGCGTTCATGCTGGTTTGGTAGCACCGCACGGGTACACGGTTCACAGCCAATCGAAATAAAACCTTTTTCATGTAATGGATTATATGGAATTTCCATTAAACGGATGTAATTCCAGACATCGCTACTGGACCAGTTGGCCAAAGGATTATACTTGATCAGCTGTTTGCCAGGACCAGAAAAACCCGGGTCAGCCTGAACCACTGGAATTTCATTGCGCGTGCCCGGACTCTGGTCTTTACGCTGACCGGTAATCCAGCCATCTAGCGTGGCCAGCTTTTTACGCAGCGGCTGAACTTTACGGATGCCGCAGCATTCCTGATGACCATCGGCGTAGAAACTGAATAAGCCTTTTTCATTAACCAGTTGCTGAATCGCTTCAGTTTCGGGGAAACAGATTTCAATTGGAATATTATAGTGCTTGCGAACGGTTTCAATAAATTGATAGGTTTCACCATGCAAACGGCCGGTATCCAGGCTAAAGACACGAAAAGGCAGACCTAAATTGGCTGCCATATCAATCAGCACCACATCTTCAGCGCCTGAAAAGGAAATCGCAATTTCACCTGGCTGGCTGAGTGCCAGTTTTAGAATTTCACTTGGAGATTTATCTGCATATTCGGCGGCAAGCGCGTCAACGAGATCAATAGTGGGAATGGTAGTCATAATATTCCTGGCTATAGGCTTGGAGATGACAAAACCTATATTAATTTATTTCGGCTGTATTTTAATAGAAATGCCAAAACCGACTTATCACTAAAAAATCAATGCTTATGAAAAAAATAGATTTAAAAAAGAACAAGTCAAAAGCACGATCTTGGTCTATGATAGAGCAAATTTTTTTCAATGACAGATATGGGGAGCATTCATGGAAGTTGTATGTCTTGATCTTGAAGGTGTGTTGGTTCCAGAAATTTGGATTAACTTTGCAAAAAAAACTGGGATTAAAGAGCTAGAAGCGACAACCCGTGATATTCCTGACTATGATGTATTAATGACACAGCGTTTGAATATCTTAAAACAGCATGGTTTAGGTTTAAATGATATTCAGGAAGTGATTGCCGATATGGGCCCATTTTCGGGTGCTAAAGAATTTGTGGAATGGCTACGTACGCATTTCCAGCTGATTATTTTATCTGATACCTTCTATGAGTTTGCCCACCCATTAATGAAGCAACTGGGCTGGCCAACCATTTTCTGCCATAAACTGGAAACTGATGAAAATGGCATGATCACCGCGTACAAGCTGCGTCAACCTGACCAGAAGCGTCAGGCGGTAAAAGCATTACATGGTTTGAATTTCCGTGTAATTGCTGCAGGTGATTCGTATAACGATACAACGATGTTGGGTGAAGCGGACAAAGGTTTCTTATTTGATGCACCTGAAAATGTGATTGCAGAATTCCCACAGTTCCCTGCAATTAACGGTTATGCAGCATTAAAAGAAGCAATTCGTGGTGCTTCGGTACGAGATATTCCTGCTTAATTTAAGCTGAATACAACAAAGGGCATCATTTGATGCCCTTTGTTATACTTGGTTTTGAAAATTTAGAAGCGGTAGCCAATTTTTAAGCCATAACCTAATGCGTAGTTGTCGGTAAACTCACCCACAATATTGCCACCCGTTTGAGCATGAGCATCACCCAACCAGAAGTATTTTACGCCTGCTTGAATAAAGTAGTTTTCTGCAGGGCTGTATTGACCACCTAAGCCAACACTCCAATAACCTTCTGTTGGACCTAAAGTGGTGACAGGATTGCCCGCACCAGAGTCATAACCTACAGAAGCAGAACCAGACCATTGATTGTTAAATTTACGTCCTACGCCGACGGTTGCAGACCATTGATCATCTGAATAGTCAATAAGGTTATTGCCGGAAGCTGCATTTAAAAACTTTGGTGTGACCGCAAATTGATCCCAATGTACCCAACGGATATTGGCAAAAGCTAAAGTGTTGGCTGCAACACCTGTTTGAAAATCAATATTTACTGATTGCGGAGTTATGACATCAAGTTGTGATTCAACATTTAACATTGGCATTAACTTGTGTGTTTCTACCGATTTAGCTTTATGCTTGATTTCGGAGCGATAAGTTACTGATGTTTTAAGTGCGATTTCGGGGATTTGATAAGCAAAGCCTGCGAGCCAACCAAAAGCCTCTTCTTCATGTATTTTAATGTCATAGCCACTTAAAACTTTAGTTGGGTCTTTAGGTGATATATAGGCTTGACCACGCAGGGAGACATCTGCTTCAACAGTTTGCCAAACAGGACCCGCGTAGAAATTCCAGTTTTCTGTAGGTTGGTAACCAATTAAAGCCGTGAGATTGTGTGTTTCAACTTCTACTTGGGTTTCTTCACCATTCGCGGCAAAAACTGGATTATTTGAAGGGTAGAGAGATTCGGCGCCAAAAGGTTGGTCATATAAAAGACCTATAGAAATGTGTTCAGTTGCTTGTACTTTAATCGCAGCAGAAGGGAAATAATAATCTTCTGCCATATCCTTTACTTTCAATTGATTAGATTGAACTTTGGGATCTAAAATTGAAATACCTGCTTCTGCATAATTACCCGGTTGTAAAAATGCAGCAATAGATTGACCAGAACGGTCTAAACCAGCAGCAAGCGCAGGTGTAAGTGGGAGAGTGCTAAGTAAAATAGCCGAATAGATTTTATTGAGCTTCATGGTCGTTCCCTGATGCTTTATGTAACAAAAAGTGCAGGAAAAGTAACATATTTGAAAAAAGAGTAAATGCTCAACTTCGCAGAATAAATGAACTGAATAAGTTATAAATAGCAGTTGATTAGAGTGAAAGTACTATTATTAGGTCTTAAGTAAATGAATTTTATTAAATAATTTTTTAGGGTGGTATTTGGGTAAATATGTGTTTAATTGTTTTAAATTTGAACATTTAGTTAACACTTGTATAAAAAAAGAGGAGTTTTAAGTGCAAAAAAAGCCACCTCGAAGGGTGGCTCTTTTGAAAAATATTGGAATTAGAAGCGGTAACCGATTTTTAAGCCGTAGCCCCAAGCATCGTTATCTTCAAATTCACCTACATTCGGGTTGGCTGCTGTTAGGGCATCTGCATCACCTAACCAGAAGTATTTAACACCACCGGCAATAAAGTAATTTGCTGCTGGGCTATATTGTAAACCTAAACCAAGGTTCCAGTAACCTTCAGTTGGACCAAGGGTGGTGACAGGGTTGCCTGCACCAGAGTCCCAGCCTACAGACACATTACCAGCCCATTTTTCATTAAATTTACGGCCTACGCCTGCGGTAGCAGACCATTGATCTTCATTGTATTCAACTAAGTTACCGCCTGGTACTAATGCGTCAATGACATAACCAAAGTCATTTGGTCGGATGGAGAAACCATCCCAATTTACCCAACGGACATTAAGAAAACCTACAGTATTGGCCATGATGCCAGATTGTAAATCTAAGTTAACAGATTGAGGAGTTGTAACTGCAGTTTTGCCAGGTTGGTATTGTGCAAGAGGATTCATGGCCCCAACCATATTTGCACCACTTAGTTCGCCTGCAAGAGGGTGAGTTATATTTTCAGTAGCTTGCAACTCATGTTTGATCTCGGAGCGATAAGTTACAGAAGCTTTAAGAGCAATTTCAGGAATTTGGTAAGCTAAACCTGCAATCCATCCTAGCTCACTATCTTCTTTCATATTGGCATTATAGCTTAATTGTCCAAAAGGACCATAAGCTTCACCACGAAGAGCTACATTACCTTTTGCAGTTTGATATACAGGACCTGCGTAGATATTCCAGTTTTGAGTAGGTTGGAAACCAAATAAGAAGGTTAAGTTTTCAGTTTCAACTTCTGCTGCTGTACCATCATTACCTGTAGGATTGAAAGCAATTGATTGAGCTGTATATTCAGCTTTAGCACCAAATGGCTGGTCATAAATAACGCCAAAAGAGAAGTTATCTGTGAGCTGAAGTTTTAATGCAGCTGATGGGAAATAATAGTCACTTGCCATATCACCAGTGGCTTGCCCACCTAATTCTGCAGAAGTGGTACCAGATACATCCGGATCTAATACAGATAGTCCTGCTTCAAAATAGTTGCCTGGTTGCAAAAAAGCTGCAATAGATTGGCCAGAACGATCCATTGCTGCGGCAAAAGCACCCGTCATTGGTACTGTCGCCAAAATCATTGCTGCGCTAAGCGTTTTTAATTTCATTCTTCATTTTCCCTTGATGCACAAAGTTTTAACAAAATTTTCTGATGCTTGTTTGTTTGTTGACTCTGGAGAGATCAGTGTTTTATCACTGAAATCCTTTGTTACTCCATGTGACAAAAATAGCACAATTAAAATAAGAGTAAATGCTCTACATGAACTATTGAGTATAAAATCCAACCTCATTAGAGCTTAAACTCTAAATTAATCTTATTTTTTTATTGTTATTTATTGATAAATAATAAGAAAATTATAAAAAGAGATGTTTTTTTAATATTTTCAACTGATTGAAATTTGATCAATTTTAATGGCTGAAAATTTGAGGCTTATTTATTTGAAAC
Source organism: Acinetobacter sp. Brlt_5 (assembly GCF_051949055.1). Lineage (NCBI taxonomy): Bacteria > Pseudomonadati > Pseudomonadota > Gammaproteobacteria > Moraxellales > Moraxellaceae > Acinetobacter > Acinetobacter sp. Brlt_5. The sequence goes on along the minus strand of NZ_JAYJLP010000003.1, from coordinate 4,435 downwards.
TATAATTTTTGAGATTTAATTCAAAATTTTAGAGACGGGCATGCTCTCAAAAATCAGGTGATTAGTGGGTTAAAAACAGAAGCAGCTATATCGCTGCTCCTGATCTGTGGAATTTAAGCTACATCTAGCCCTGTTGTGATTAGCTTAGCCCCTGTAGCAGCCTGAATTTGTGCAAGGGTCACATCTTTGGCCAGTTCTACGAGCTTTAAGCCCTGTTCAGTCACATCAATCACGCCGAGATCATTAATAATCCGGTTGACGACACCTTGACCGGTCAGAGGCAGGCTACATTCGGAAAGCAGTTTTGGACTGCCATCTTTGGCACAGTGTTCCATGAGCACCACGACTTTCTGTACCCCAACCACCAGATCCATGGCGCCGCCCATGCCTTTGACTTTTTTACCTGGAATCATCCAGTTAGCCAAATCGCCATGTTCCGACACTTCCATGGCACCTAAAATGGCAATGTTGACATGTCCGCCACGAATCATGGCGAAGGACTCTGCGCTCGAGAAAAATGATGCCCCTGCTTGTGCAGTTACCGTCTGTTTCCCGGCATTAATCAGGTCAGGATCAACCGTGTCCTGAGTTGGAAACTCACCAATGCCCAGCAGGCCGTTTTCAGACTGTAGCCAGACGTTGATATGTTCTGGAATATAGTTAGCAACCAGGGTGGGCAGGCCAATCCCTAAATTAACATAAAAGCCATCTTGCAGCTCAAGCGCAGCACGCTGGGCCATTTCATTTCGCGTCCATGCCATGGTTTAAGCCTCCGCCTTTAAGGTCATCTGTTCAATCCGTTTTTCGGGTGTGCTGTTCAGTACCACACGGTTGATATAAATTCCAGGCAGATGGATCTCGTCCGGGTCCAGCTCGCCGATTTCCACAATCTGCTCGACTTCCGCAATGGTAAATTTGCCGGCCATGGCACATTCAGGATTAAAGTTACGGGCAGTTTTGCGGAATATTAAATTTCCGGCTTTATCTGCCTTGTAAGCTTTAATTAATGCAACATCGGCAGTTAAGGCGTGTTCCAGAATATAGGATTTTCCTTCAAATTCACGAACTTCTTTGCCTTCGGCAATCAGCGTGCCGACCCCGGTTTGTGTATAAAATGCCGGAATCCCCGCGCCGCCAGCACGTAATTTTTCTGCCAGTGTGCCTTGAGGGGTTAGTTCCACTTCCAGTTCACCACTTAAATACTGGCGTTCAAATTCCTTATTTTCACCAACATAGGAGGAGACCATCTTTTTAATCTGTTTGGTCTGTAGCAGTTTGCCCAAACCAAAATCATCGACCCCAGCATTGTTGGAAATACAGGTCAGTCCAGTCACTCCGGTATTTTTTAGCGCTTCAATTAAGGCTTCAGGAATGCCACAGAGGCCAAAACCACCTACCGCGAGCGTTTGATGATCGGCCACCACATCGGCCAACGCCAGCTCAGCAGTTGCTACTACTTTATTCATCTGTTTTAACCTGCTTGTTTAGCTGTCGACTTTGGCACTGCCAGCGTTGTTGTCTAACTCGGAGGCATGCAGGAAATGGGTATGATGCGGCGCGCGTTTGGTTTTGCTCCATTGCTCCAGCATTTCATGCTTCATGTCTTCGGTAATCAGGGCGATTTTTTCTGGCGCAGCTTCATCATCGTAGGCCAGTTCCAGACGATGGCCATTCGGATCAAAAAAGTAAATTGAATGGAAAATGCCATGATTGGTCACGCCTAAAACCTCGACACCATTGGCTTCCAGATGCGCTTTGGCTTCGAGCAGTGCAGCACGGTCTTTGACTTTCAGGGCAATATGCTGCACCCATTTCGGGGTGTTTTCATCACGGCCCATTTCTGGCTGGGTCGGCAGTTCAAAAAAGGCCAGTACATTGCCATTGCCGGCATCCAGGAATAAATGCATGTATGGGTCAAAGGCTTTGGTCGACGGTACATAGTCTTCGGCAAAAGCCAGAATAAAGTCCATATTCAGGTTTTTTTTGTACCACTCGACGGTTTCTTTGGCATCTTTACAGCGATAGGCAACGTGGTGAATTTTTTCAATTTGAATGGTCATGGTTCAATATCCTTATTGATGAATCTTAGGCGGCATCTGCCTGTGCTTCGGGTGCGGCCTGTTGAAATGCAGGCAGGGTGAGACAATGGCTATAAATCGCGGCAATTTTTGGGAAGTCGGTTAAATCGACATGAAAGCGCTGGGCGTTATAGACCTGTGGAATCAGGCAGCAGTCTGCAAAAGTGGGCTGGTCGCCAAAACAGAAACGGCCATTGGAATCGGTCAATTGTGCTTCCAGACTCTGAAAGCCCAAAGTCACCCAATGCTGATACCACGCTGTTTTCTGTTCATCGCTGAGTTGCAGCGTGCCGCTTAAATATTGCAGCACACGCAGGTTGTTAATCGGATGAATATCGCAGGCAATGCTCTGGCAAAAAGCACGGATTTTGGCGCGTTGCTGTAGATCGGCCGGTAACAGGGCTGGCTGCGGATATTTTTCTTGCAGATATTCCAGAATGCTCAGCGACTGGCTCAGCTGAAAATCATCCTCCACCCAGGCCGGAATCAGGCCGCTTGGGTTGATTTGACGATAGGCAGGCTGATGCTGTTCACCGCCATTGTTTAGCAAATGTACCGGAATAATCTCAGCTTTTAATCCCTTCAAGTTCAGCGCAATCCGCACCCGGTAAGCAGCTGAACTGCGAAAATAACTATACAGTTTCATGGGCAGCATCCTGCACTTCATCTGTGGCAAAGTTAAATTGCACTGCAGGCAAGACGGTGCCGCTGACTTCACCAAAGCCAATACGCAGGCCATCTTTTTCACAGTAACCTTTCATGATCAGCGTGTCGCCATCTTCCAGGAAGCCGCGCTGTTGACCGTTGGCCAAAATTAACGGTTTGCTGGTGTTCCAGGTCAGTTCCAGCAAGGAGCCATAAGAATCCGGCGTTGGACCAGAAATGGTGCCGGAACCCATTAAATCGCCAACCTGAACATTACAGCCTGAAACAGTGTGATGGGTCAGTTGCTGTGCCATCGACCAGTACATATATTTAAAGTTGGTCTGGCAGATCACATCGCTCTGTTCCGATTGTGCGGCTTTGAGCTCAACCGACAAATGGATGTCATAGCTGTTATCGACCTGTTCTTCACGTAAATAGGCCAGGGGACGTGGCTCTTGCACCGGGGTACGGGTTTTAAACGGTTCCAGCGCCTCCATGGTCACAATCCATGGTGAAATGGATGAAGCAAAGGTCTTGGCATTAAACGGCCCTAAAGGCACATATTCCCATTGCTGGATATCACGTGCTGACCAGTCATTGAACAGCACCATGCCAAAAATATGCTCCCAAGCATTCTCAATCGAGATGGGTTCACCCAGTTTGTTGGGTTTGCCAACAATAAAGCCGGTTTCCAGTTCAAAATCGAGTTTACGGCAAGCCGAGAAAATTGGACGTTCGGCATTCGGTAACTTGATCTGGCCGGATGGACGTACCACCGGTGTACCACTCACCACCACAGAACTGGCGCGGCCGTTATAACCGACCGGTAATTCTGACCAGTTTGGTAGCAGGGCATTCTTCGGATCACGGAACATGCAGCCGACATTGGTGGCATGTTCTTTAGATGAATAGAAATCGGTGTAGCCCGGAATATGTACCGGCAGATGCATATGCACTTCTGCCTGAGCGAAGAAAGCCTGTGCACGTAAACTGTCATTGTCACGTAATGTCGGGTTGTCGGCAGACAGCAGGCTTTGTAATTCCTGACGGATTTTGCGCCAGTTGTGTTGACCCGATTCAATAAATTTATTCAAGGTCGGCTGATTAAAATAACTTTCGCCGGCCTGAATGCTGAGAAAACCGTTCGCTTCCAGCATGGCCAAATCCACCACCCATTCACCTAAGGCTACACCAATACGGCGATGGCCCGTTGGGCTTTCGCTAAATACGCCATACGGCAGGTTCTGAATCGGGAAATCTGAATGTGCTGCAACGTCTACAAATGCTTGCTGAGTCATATGGGGTTCCTGCATATCTCGATGAAAACGGTCCAGTGTTTTCGATCTGGGAGTGATCTGGATCACTTGATTTTTGTCATAAATCTCATCATACTCATTTTTATTAATTACTCAATAGTTAATTAAATTACGAATATCGTAAAAATGTAAATAAAAGAATTCTGCAGAGATGTATTTATCAAGTGGAGCGTAAAACTCTGTCTTTCAGGTCAGAGATATAAGCGACACGACATGAAATGTCGTTTAATTGCTAAAAACCAATATTTCAAGCCTGATATGAGCTAACATAAGCCCATGAAAACACTTAAATTACGTATAAAAGACAGTCACACAAAGGTGCTAGACCAATTGGCATCTGAAGTTAATTTTGTCTGGAACTATGTCAATATTTGTGTTGCAAACACCTACAGCGCA